>JBAUAY010000834.1:0-1843 GCA_049676235.1 Streptosporangiaceae bacterium | reverse complement strand
TCGTCATGCGGGGACAGCGCCGTCAGTTCGTGCCCGCGCCGGACGGTCCCGCCGAGTTCGGTGAGCCGCGCCTCCAGCACCTTCTCCAGCCGGCGTTGCGGCACCGTCAGGATGTGCACCGGGCTGGCGCCGAGCCTGAAGAAGTCCAGCTGGAGCGGACCGAACGAGAAGCGCGGTACCGGCCCGGCAAAGGTGGCCTCCTGACGGAGCCGATCGAGTAGGCCGCGGTAGTCCAGCATCGACACGATCTGGCCCACCAGGCCGTTGCCCTTGGGAGTCTCGTCGATCCCGGGCAGTCGCTCCAGCACGATCGGGTCGGTGCCGCTCAGCCGGAGCTCGCAGGCCAGCATGAGTCCGACCGGTCCGGCGCCGCCGATCACGATGTCTACTTGGCCGGCCCGTGCCGGCGGTTGCGCGGGCATGGCTAGAGCCGCCCGAAGACGTCGCGCAGCCCGGCCGCGAACGGCGCCGGGAGTTCCATCGGAGCCAGGTGACCGCCGGGGAACTCGGCGAACTCGGCGCCCAGCCGGGCAGCGATCGCGGTGCACGGGCGGTGGAAGGGATCGTGGCGCAGGTCAGCGCGTTCGGCGAGCGCGATCGTGTCCGTGCCGGCGGCGAGAGCGACCGGTATCCTGCTGGCGGCGATCAGGTCTAGGTCTGGCAGGTAGCGGATGAACGACTGCATCTCGAACCTGGTCAGGTATTCCCAGTTCCTGCTCAGCCGCTGCATGAGATCCCGGTACGGCCCGGGCGCAAGCACGGTCCCGGGACGCAGCAAGACCGCCATGGTCGCCGGAAGCTGGCCGGGCGGCACGTGGCCGACCCGGGACTGGAATATCGTGAACGCCGCCTCCCAGCCCTCGGCCCGCAACGTTCGGTCGATCTCGTCGTAGACGTCGAGGTACTGGCTGGCGTCGGGCAGCACGCGGGGCAGCGGTGGCTCATGGGCGACCACGACGTCAACGGCATGCGGGTGGTGCGCCGCCAAGTCCAGCGCGATGATGGCGCCGCCGCTGTTCCCGAAGATCCGCGCCGAATCGAACCCGCTGGCCCGCAGTACGGCGACCGCATCCGCGCTCTGCCCGGCGATGGTGATCTTGACCGGGTCATGGTGCAGCGGGCTGCGTGAGTTTCCCCGCCGGTCGTAGGTGATCACCGTGTAGCTGGCGGCCAGTATGCCGGCGAGGGTCGTAAGGGCCCCCCCGTCACCGCCGCCGCCGGCGATGATCAGCAGCGGCGGCCCGTCTCCGCGGCGCTCGGCGTAGAGGTCGGCGCCGTCGGCCTTGACGATGCTCGTGATCATGCTTGTTTCGCGGTGCCGGGAAGTCATGCCAGCAACAATATACAATTTTGCCTTAAAGGCAAGATTGCCTGTTTGGCAAGATGGCGCTACACTACGTGTCGTGACCGACGACAGCCCGCTCCTCGGCAGGCGGGAACGTAAGAAGCTCGCGACCCGTCACGCGCTGAGCTCGGCCGCACTCCAGCTGGCTGTGGAACGCGGGCTGGAGAACGTCACCATCGAGGACATCACCGCCCGGGCCGACGTATCCCTGCGGACCTTCAGGAACTACTTCGCCAGCAAGTACGAGGCGATTTGCGCGATCGCCGCGGACCGGGCCCGGCACATCGGTGCGTCGCTGCTTGAGCGGCCGGCCGGCGAGCCGCTGTGGGATGCCATCGTCAACGCGGTGCTGCAGCACTACCAGGAGGCACGGCAGGCGCTTGACCCGGAGTTGATGAGCGCGATCAAGCTGGTCGTGAGCTCGCCCGCGATCCGCGGCGAGTACCTGAAGATCGACGCCGAGATGCAGGAGGCGCTCGCCGCGGCGATCGCCGAGCG
>JBAUAY010000833.1:0-3064 GCA_049676235.1 Streptosporangiaceae bacterium | reverse complement strand
GGGCCGGTCTGGCCGGGTCCAGATGGCCGCTCATATCGCGGATTCTACGGCCGCCCGGCCGAGGGCGGCCGTAGCGCCGGATGGCACCCGCTCGCGTCATAGTACGGTGCGGCGGGCCGCGGCGGCCGAAGCCGCCACCGCCAGCACGGCCACCCCGATCAGCGACCCGGTGGCCGGCCCGAGGCCGAGCCAGGGGGCGCGCACCGCGTTGGTCAGTAGCGTGAGCGGCAGCGGACCGGCGACCTGCCGGACCACCGAGCCCATCACGTGCGGTGGCGGGCCGCCCGCGCCGAGCAGGAAGGACGGGAAGAAGATCAGCAGGCCGACGGCCTGGGCGGCCCGGGCCGACGGCAGTAGTGAGCCGAGCAGCACGCCGATGCTCACGAAGGCGATGGCGCCGAGCGGCAGCGCGACTGCCACCCGCCACCCGTCGTGGACGGCGGGGACGCCGTAGACCGGCGCGGCCACGATCAGCAGCAGCGCGCAGGCCACCGCGGTGGTCACCAGGCCGACGACGAGCTGGGCGATCGCGAACGACCAGCGCGGGAAGCCGGCCGCCGCGAAGCGGCGTAGCACCCCGCGCTCGCGGTAGGACGCGAGGTGGACCGGCAGCATCACCAGACCGGTCGCGGCGATCACCACGGTGAGGTAGGACGCCACGTACCAGTGGGCGGGGTTGACGTTGTCGAACCCGCGGGTCGGGGTGGTGCCGAACGCGCCGCCGATGATCAGCATGGTCACGATCGGGAACGCGAACACGAACGTCAGCACGAGCGGATCGCGTGTCATCAGCCTCAGCTCGGCCCGGACCAGCCGTCCCACTGCGGTGCTCATCGCCGTCCTCCGATCAGTTCGGTGTCCTCAGGTATCACCGCGGCAGCCTCAGCTTGATCACGATGATCACCGTTGAGCAGGCCGAGCAGGGCGTCCTCCAGGCTGGGGACGTGCACGCTTAGGTCGGCGGGCACCGATTCCCAGCGCACCAGAACGGCGCCGACGTACGCGATGATGCTCCGGCGGCCGCGCACTGTGATCTGGTCTCCCGCCCGTGACACCTCCTGCACGCCGTCGAGCAGGCGGACCTGGTCCAGCAGCGGCGCGGGCGGATCCGCCATGCTGAACCGGATCACCGCCGTGCTCGCGTGCCGTTCCACCAGGTCCGCCGGGGCCCCCGCGTCGATGACGTGACCCGCGCGCAGCACCACCACCCGGCCGCACAGCGCCTCGGCCTCGTCCATCTCATGGGTCACGAGCAGCACCGTGGTGCCCTCGTCGTTCAGCTGGCGTATGGCGGCCCAGACGTTGCGCCGCGCGGCCGGGTCCAGGCCCTGGGTCAGCTCGTCGAGAATCACCAGCCGAGGCCGGTTGAGCAGGGCGAGCACGAGGAATAGCCGCTGCCGCTCCCCGCCGCTCAGCGACGAGAACACCGAACGTCGCCGCTGCCCGAGCCCGAACTGCTCGAGCAGTTCGCCGCCGTCGCGGGCCCGCGGGGTGCTGAACAGGTCGAGCGCCTCAGCCACCCGCAGCCGGTCGGGCAGCGCGGAATGCTGAAGCTGGCTGCCCACCAGCGGCCGCAACTGCTCGGCCTGCGTCACCGGGTCGTAGCCGAGCACCCTCAGCTGCCCGCGGTCAGGCTTGCGCAGCCCCTGGACGCACTCGACAGTCGTCGTCTTCCCGGCGCCGTTGGCGCCGATCAGGCCGACGATCTCACCGGCGGGGACGTCGAGGTCCAGCCCGTCCACCACCACTCTGGCTCCGTACGACTTGCGCAGACCTCGCACGGTCACTACCTGTGGCTTACTCATGCCACGATCGTGCCGATTCCGTCCGGCCAGCGCGTCAGGCTATGGGTAGAACCTCCGCTCTACCCGTGGGTGGAGACCACGGCCTCATTCGTCGCCTCCGCGGCATCCCGGCGGTCGCCCCGCAGCATCCCGGTCGAGCTGGCCCGGAGGACTCAGGCGCCCAGGAACCGGGTCTCGAGCCGGGTCTCGGTGATCCCGGGTTCAACCCGGTAGGCGCTCGCGCCCGGCCGGTCCGCGATCAGCTCGGTCAGCGTGTCGTCGACGAAGTGCGCCGCCGCGCCGTCGTCGCACGCGATGCCGCCGGCCAGCGTGCCGTCCGCGATCAGCCGGTGGTACAGCGGCCGCCGGCCTGGCTCGGAATCGTAGTGCGGGCAGTAGCTGCCGGCCAGCAGCCCGAGCCCGTCGGTGAACGCTCTCAGCTCATGACCGAACGAATCCGTGGTCCCCCCGTCGAACCAGCAGATCGCCCCGGCGCTCGACCCGGCCAGCACGATGCCTGCCTGCCACGCCTTGCGCAAGATCCGGTCGAGCCCGTGCACCCGCCATACCGCCACCATGTTCGCCACGCTGCCGCCGCCGACGAAGATGACGTCCTGGGATAGCAGCAGGTCCTCGGGGTCGGGAACGTTGGGCATCGGGAACAGGGCCAGGTGGCTGAGCCTGGCCGGGTGCCCGGCGAACCGGTCGTACATGTGCAGCGCCCACCGCGGATCGTCGCCGCCCGCCGTGTTCAGCACGCAGATCCGCGGCTCGGGCCGGCTGGTCAGCCGCAGCGCGTAGTCCAGGTGCACGGGCACCCGGCCCTCGGGAACGCGCATGCCGCCGCCGATCGCGATTACGTGCCGCCGCCCGTCCGCTGCCATGGTGGCACGCTAGCGTCGTTACAACGGGCAAGCAAACCCGAGACTGCTTTGTACAGTAAGTAACTTTACGGCCGCTCATTGAGTTCTTTTTGGACCGAACGAAGCGGGTAGATGCGCCGGGAACGTGCGAGCGTCCCCGGCGCACCGCCATTACCGCCTATATGCCGTACTGCAGCAGGACGGCGTTGTCGTTCACGCCCGGCTGACCGTTGGCGTGCCCTCCTGGATAACATCGCGTCCGTCACAGCTTCATAACTATCGGATGTCCGTCCGGGAGAACGGGGCCAAGGCCATAAGTTCGCCTTGCGATGTATCAGTGGCGGTGCTCGGTGCTCTGGGCGGTAAGGCCGGAGTGAGCTCCAGCCATGTCACCTCGATAGGGGAGCTGATGACTGT
>JBAUAY010000832.1:0-5804 GCA_049676235.1 Streptosporangiaceae bacterium | reverse complement strand
GTATCCCTGCCCGGAGGTGAACGCGGCCAGGATGGAGGCGCGGGCGGCGGTGCTCATGGCGGTGGCCTGCTCGAGGATCTGCAGGCACTGCGCCTGGGTCTCGGCGGCCATCGCGGTGGCGTCCGCGGCGGCCAGGAACCCCAGTCCCGCGCGCACGGTCTCGGCTGCTTCCTTGACGCTGGCGAACGGCGGCGCGGTGGTCATCGTGGTTGTCACCTCCTTCCGGGTGCTCGCGGTCCGGTGGTCAGATGTAGTTCCTGGTCTTGGTGGTTCTCCTTTTTTCCAGACGGGTCGGCTGCTTTAGTCGGAATATCATTAAGTTTTCAATTCGATTCTAGCGGATGGCTAGGACATTTTCCTGGGAACACGCGGCGATTCTAGGCTGTCGGCCGAGAAAGTTAGCCCTGATTTAAATGTGCTTATCAAGCTCGTGTGGTGCTGGCGGGAAGGAGCACGGCCGGGAAAGTACTCAGGCCGGCAGTCGGCCTGCGCCGCGTTGATAGCGGCCAGCCGGACCGTACAGGCCCCGGCTCAGATCCGGGCCTGCCTATGAGACCGCTACCGCGGGGGCGCCCATGGCAAGAGTCAGCCGATATCGAGGAGGATGGTCGTGTCCGGTGACCGCATGACCCAGAAGTCGTAGTCCATCTGCAGGTCGCCATCCGGCTGGCCGTACCGCACGGACCAGGACGGGCCTCACCGTGGAGGAGCACGCAATGATGGCAGCCCAGCACGAGCCCGCCGGACCGACGGAGCGCGGCCTGACCGCAACGACGGGACATGACGCCGCGGGGACGACGGGATACGGGCCGGTCGGGATGGTGGGCGTCGGCAACATGGGCGGGCGGATGGCCCGCCGGACGGTCGCGGCCGGGTATGACGTCCGGGCCGTCGACACCGACGCTGGCCGGATTCCCGCCTGCGGGGCGAGGCCCGCGGCCAGCCTGGCCGACCTGGCCGGCCGCTGCGACATGATCATGCTCTCGCTGCCGGACAGCACGGTGATCGAGTCGGTGATCCGCGGCGCCGGCGGGCTGCTTGAGCACGCCCGCGACGGGCAGGTCATCGTGGACCTGAGCACCGCGAACCCGGCCTCCACCCGCTCGCTGCACGGCGAACTGGCCGCCCGCGGCGTGCGCTACCTGGACGCCGGGATATCGGGCGGGGCCGCGGCGGCCGAGAAGGGCACGCTGACCCTCATGGTCGGCGGCGACGCCGCCGCGCTGGCGGCGGTCCGGCCGCTGCTCGACACGTTCAGCGCCCACGTGCACCACATGGGCGGTAGCGGCTCGGGCCACGTGACCAAGGTGCTCAACAACTTCCTCAATGGCGTGACGCTCGCCGCGACCGCCGAGGTCATGGTGGCAGGCAAGAAGGCCGGCCTGGACCTCGCCCAGCTGCTCGAGGTCATCAACACCTCGAGCGGCGTCAGCTTCGCCTCGCTCAACCGGTTCCCGCACATCATCAAGGGCGACTACCTCGAGGGCGGCCTCACCGGGCAGCTCATGGCCAAGGACGTCCGGCTCTATCTCTCGCTGGTCGAGGACCTCGGCGCGGCCACGCTCGTCGGCCCGGGCACGCTGACCGCCTTCCAGGTGTCCAACGCGCTCGGGTACGGCGACATGATCAGCAACCGTGTCGTCGACGCCTACGGCGACCTGGCCGGCGGCGTCCGGGTCACGGAGGGTGGGGCGCGCTCTGATCGACGCATACCTAGGGTGACGCCGTGACGAGCTCTGTCTATGAAGTCCTGGCGGTCCGCTACGGGACTCGGCAGGCGAGCGCCGCCGAGGTCTTCCTCAACTACCACGCCTACCATGAGCCGGACCGCCCGCTCCGGATGGACTACTTCTTCTGGGTGGCCCGCAACCCGGCGCGAACGATCGTCATCGACACCGGCTTCTCGCCGGCCGCCGGCGCGTCCCGCGGGCGCACCATGCTGCTGGACACGGTGCCCGCGCTGCAGGCGGCGGGCCTGGTGCCGGACGCGGTCGCGCAGGTCGTGCTCACCCACGCGCACTACGACCACATCGGCGGGCTCCCGGCCTTCGGCGCGGCCGAGGTCATCATGACGCGGGACGAGTACGACTTCTGGAGCGGGCCGATGGGCCGCCGGGGACACTTCGCGTACACCGCCGAGGCCAGCGAGATCGGCCACCTGCGCGAGCTGCGCGATTCCGGACGGCTCACGCTAGTCGGCCGGGCCGTCGCGGTCGCCCCTGGCATCGAGCTGACCGAGGTGGGCGGCCATACGCCCGGCCAGGCCATCGTCACCGTCGCGACCGGTGCCGGGCCGGTCATCCTCGCCTCCGACGCGGTCCACTACTACGAGGAGCTCGAGCGGGACCGGCCGTTCTCCACCGTCGCCGACCTCGCGGACATGTACGCCGCCTTCGATCAGATCCGCGAGATGGGAGCCGAGCCCGGCGCCCGCGTCGTGGCCGGGCACGACCCTCTGGTCGCCGAGCGGTTCAGTGGCCGCATGGGCCAGGACGTGATCCAGATATCCGCGCTTCCCCACGACAAACGGAGAGCTGATGACAGCCGGTGATGACCGCGTGTTTGTGCGGGGCATCACCAGGCGGCGCTAGGTGTCTGAGATCAAGCCCGGAGCCGCGGTCGGCTTCATCGGGCTGGGCCAGATGGGCGGAGTCGGGCGATCGCCCCGCTCACAACTAACGCGCGGCGGATCTCAGTGTGCGGTGGCCACTTGGTCGAGGGCGTCCGCCAGCTCGGCCGGGCGGGTGAACATGGACTCGTGACTGCCGGGCACCGATACCGGGGTGACCTTGATCCGCTCGGCGAAGCGGTCCCAGCCGTACTCACCCGGCGGCAGCGCCACGTCGCCATCGGACAGCACGTAGTGCATGGGGATGCCCAGGCCGCGGTAGGCCTCGTCGGCTGGCGGGTCAGTGAACGTCCGGAAGGGCTGCGGGCGTAGCACCGAGTGCACCGCGGCGGCCGCGGCGGGGTCGGCGTCGCCCATGAAAGCGCCCTGGAAAACCTCCAGCGGCAGCGCGACGGTGTTGTCCTCCGACGCCCCGGCCAGCTGGCTGAACAGCTCCTGGTACTGCGGCGGGACCTCGTCGTACAGCGGGCGGCCGACGTCGGGCACGAAGGCGCTCCAGAACACCAGCGCCTTCAGCCGGGACGCCAGCCGCGGCGCCGCGCCGGCGATGACGTAGCCGCCCCAGCTGTGCCCGACCAGGGTGACCTCGACGGCGAAGGACGCCTCGACCTGGCTGACCACGCTGTCGATGCAGCCGGCCAGCGTCACGCCGCGCGGGTCGTCGTCGATGCCGAGCCCGGGGCAGGTCGGCGCCCACACCCGGTGGCCGGCGGCACGCAGTCGGCTCGCCACGGGCTGCCAGGCCCATCCGCCGTGCCACGCGCCGTGCACCAGCACGAAGTTCTCTGTCATGGTGACCTCCTCGTCAACCGTGAGTCTCAAGGACGATATCCCGGACGAAGGCGTCGGCCGGGCCGTGCAGCGCGTCGTGGGCGGCGCTGAACAGCGCGTGGGCACGTCGTCCCTGCCACCCCTCGGGCAGCAGCGGCGCCGGCAGGTCCGGATCGCGGAACGGCAGCGCCCGGTACGAGGCCACGAGCTCGACCTGCCGCCGCAATGCGCCCGAGCCGGGGAGCGCGGCCAGTTCGGCCGCGGCGGGCAGCTGCTCGTAGGCGCTGATCAGCTTGAGGTAGTCCCGGGCGAGACCCTCCAGGTCCCAGCAGCGGAACGCCATCTCGCGGTCCGCGGCGCGGCTGAGTGACCGGCTTTCCAGCAGGTCCATGCGGGTGGCCGACAGGCCGGCGAGCGCGTCGCGCACGGTATCGAGCCGAGGGTGCGGGCTGATCCAGGTGGCCGCGGCCAGCGGCCCGAAGCCGTGCCAGGCAAGCGTCCGGCGGACCCGGTCGCGCTCGGCGCGGCTCTCCTCGGGCACCGCGTAGATCACCATCCGCCAGGTGCCGTCCCAGTCGTCACGGCCGCGATCGAAGATGCGCGCGCGGCCCTCGTCGAGCATCTGGATGCTCCGGCCGGTGAGCGCGTAGCTGGTCTGCCGCCCGTCGCGGTAGGTGGTGAACCAGCCTTCGCGACGCATCCGGGACAGCACCACCCGGCTCGTGCTCTCCCCGACGCCGAACACGTCGAGCAGCCGGGTCAGGACGCGCATCGGCACCCGGCCATCGCCGATGTAGCGGAGGTGGTCGCCAAACAGGTCCCACAAGATGGCACGCGGCTTCACCGGCACTGTCCCGCCGGGAAGGGGCCCGCCGGGAAGAGGGCCGCCGGGAAGGGGCCCGCCGGGAAGGGGCCTGCCGGGAAGGGGGTTGCCATCACGAGCACGAGCGCTATTGTGTGTCATAGAATATCCGCTCGTCAATATATCGAAACACGTAGGAGCTTACGTGCGGATAGCGTGTCTTGGCGCCGGCCCTGGCGGCCTGCTGGCCGCGCTGCTGGCTAAGCGCAGCGACCCGGAACGCGAGGTCACCGTGTACGAGCGCAACCGGGCCGGCGACACCTTCGGCTTCGGCGTGGTGTTCTCCGACGCCACCCTGGACGGCATCGACGCCGCCGATCCGGTGCTTCGCCGCGCGCTGACCGAGCACGGCGTGCACTGGGATCCGATCGAGGTGCGGCTGCGCGGTGAGCGATGGAGGTTCGGCGGCAACGGCATGGCCGCCGTCGCCCGCCAGAGGTTGCTGTCGCTGCTCCAGCAGCGGGCCGCCGACGCCGGGGTGGACATCCGTTTCTCCGCGCCGACCCAGCCGGACGACCTCCTGGCGGCCGGGTACGACCTGGTCGTCGCGGCGGACGGCGCGAACTCATCTGTGCGGGCACGCTTCGGTGAGGTATTCGGCCCGAGCGTGGTGACGGCGACGGCCAAGTTCATCTGGTTCGGCACCACGTACCCGTTCGACGGCCTGACCTTCGTGCACGAACAAAGCCCGCACGGGGTGTTCGCGGTGCACGGCTACCCGATCGGGAACGGCGTCTCGACGTTCATCGTCGAGACCGACGAGCGGTCCTGGCGTGCGGCGGGCCTGGACGGGTTCGACGTCGGCCAGCCGCCGGGGCCGAGCGACGAGGTCACCCGGGCCTACCTGGAGAAGATCTTCGCCGAGCAGATCAGCGGCTGCCCGCTGCTGGTGAACAACTCCCGGTGGGGAAACTTCCGTACCTGGCGCACGCAGCGATGGCGGCACCGGATGGGCCGGACCGCCGTGGCGCTGCTGGGCGACGCCGCGCACACCGCGCACTTCTCCGTCGGCTCCGGCACCAAGATGGCGATGGAGGACGCCATCGCGCTGGTGGCGGCGCTCGATAAGCAAGGGCCCCGCCCGTCAGGCGACGCGGTGGACGCGGCGCTGGCCTCCTACGAAGCCGTCCGGCGACCGCAGGTAACCAAGATCCAGGACGCGGCCCGGCCCTCGCTGTCCTGGTGGGAGCATTTCGGCCGCTCCTACCAGGGCCTGCCGCCGTGGCAGTTCGCCTTCCACTTCTTCAGCCGGTCGCTGCCCGAGTCCAAACTGCGCCAGCGCGACGCGCGGTTCGTCGAGTCGGTGCACGGGGCCTGGCAGGCCGCCCACGGCGGAATGCCCATGGAGCCGCTGGACACCCCCATCGACATCGCGGGCGTGACCCAGCCGCACCGCGTGGTCCCGCTCGCGGACGGCGCCGCCCAGCTGGCCTCAGGCCCGCTGCCGCTGCTAGCTCAGCCGCCCGCGCCAGGCGATCCGTGGGGCATCTGGGTCAGCGCCCCGGCCACCGAGTCGGGTATCGACCAGGCCGACGAGACGGC
>JBAUAY010000831.1:0-3124 GCA_049676235.1 Streptosporangiaceae bacterium | reverse complement strand
GCGCCGCGGTGGCCGTGGCCGCGCGGACGAGCGGGGCCGGCACGTCACCGTTCCCTGGCACGATCGGCGAGACTGCGGAGCAGATCCGCGCGGCTGGCGGGACAGCGGTGGCGATCCGCGCCGACCTGTCCAGGCCGGAGGACAGGGAGCGGCTGGTGACCGAGACCAGCCGACAGCTCGGAACGCCGGACATCCTGGTCAGCAACGCGGCCGTGACGTACTTCACCGGGGTCACGGATTTCACCGCGCGCCGTTACCAGCTGATGTTCGACGTCCAGGTCGAGGCGCCGTTCCACCTGGCGCAGCTAGTCGTGCCGGGCATGCGCGAGAAGGGCCAGGGCTGGATCGTGAACATCTCCTCCGTCGCGGCGCGGCACCCCGCCTTCCCGCCCACGGCGTGGGCCAAGCACGGCGGGACCGTCTACGGGATGTGCAAGGCCGCGCTCGAGCGGTTCTCCACCGGCCTCGCCGCCGAGCTTTACGACGACCACATCGCCGTGAACGCGCTGTCGCCGAGCAAGGTGGTCCCGACCGCCGGCACTATCTTCCATCACCTGACGACCGAGGATGACCCGGACGCCGAGCCGCCCGCGGTCATGGCGGAGGCGGCCCTGATGCTGTGCACCGCCGACCCGAGGGCGCTGACCGGGCGGATCACCTATTCCCAGGACCTGCTGGCCGAACTTCGCCGGGGGGACGGCGCCGCGCCGGCCGGGCCATGACGCAGGACTAGATGACGCAGGACTAGGAGCGCCCGCCCGATGCTCAGCAGGTCCGCAGGCCCGCGTGCGCAGGCCGGATGGGTGCGGGTCGACTGCCACCTGCACACGGTCGCGTCGGGGGACGCCGTGCTCACGCTCGAGCAGCTCGCCGAGCGGGCCCGGCAGACCGGCCTCGACGTGGTATGCATCACCGACCACAATGTGACCTCGGCCGCGGTGGCGGCGGCCGGACGGGATCTGGGCGTACGCGTCATCGTCGGCGAGGAGATCAGGACGCCGGACGGCGACGTGATCGGGCTCTTCCTGACCGAGCGGATTCCCTACGTGCTGCCGCTGCCCGAAGTCGTCGGCCGGATCAGGACCCAGGGTGGCCTGGTGTACGCGCCGCATCCGTTCGACCAGGTCCGCTCGAGCCTGGGCCGGGTGCTTCCCGGCCTGTGCGAACAGGGCGCCGTGGACATCATCGAGGTCTTCAACGCCAAGATCGCAGACCAGGCGCTGAACGACCGGGCGGCTGAGCTGGCCGGGGTGTTTGCCCTGCCCGGCGGGGTTGGCTCGGATGCTCATGACGCGCCCGGCGTGGGCGCGGCATACCTGGAGATGCCCGACTTCGACGGCCCGGCCAGCTTCCTGGCCGCGCTGGCGCACGCGCGGGTGAGCGGAGAATTCCGCCCGCACGCGCCGCGCTACCCGCGGCGCCCGCCCAGCAGCGGCCGCACTGGGTAAAGCCGCGGGCCACCCGGGCCAGTCCCGGGCAGGCGTCACAGCCCGATGCGGGTCGCCAGCCGCTCGCGGTGGTAGCTACCCTCACCGAGGAAGAGCTCGCTGGACTTCGCCCGCTTGAAGTACAGGTGGGCGTCGTGTTCCCAGGTGAAGCCGATGCCGCCGTGGATCTGGATGTTCTCGGCGGCCACGTGGAAGTAGGTCTCCGCGGCGTACGCCTTCACCAGCGAGGCCAGGACCGGGATCTCAGGTGAGTCCTCCGCCACCGCGGCGGCCGCGTAGCCGACCGCCGACCGTAGCGACTCGACCTCGAGCAGCAGGTCGGCGCAGCGGTGCTTGATCGCCTGGAAGCTGCCGATGGGCCGCCCGAACTGGTGCCGGATCTTCGCGTACTCCACGGCCATGTCCAGGGCCCGCTGCGCGCCGCCGAGCTGCTCGGCGGCCAGCGCGATCGCGGCCACGTCGAGGGTACGGTCAAGAACCGCGACGGCATCGCCGGGCGAGCCGATCAGGGTACCGGTCACCCCGGCGAACTCCAGCCGGGCCAGCTTTCTGGTCTGGTCCAGCGTGGGCAGCGCGGTCCGGTCCACCGCGTCCCCCTCCACCGCGAACAGCGAAAGGCCGGCGTCGGTGGCCGCGACCACCAGGATCAGTCCGGCCGTCCCGCCGTCGAGCACGAAGCTCTTGTGCCCGTCAAGACGCCAGTCCGGGCCGTCCTTGACCGCGGACAGCCGGATCGCACCCGGATCCCACGATCCGTCGTCCTCGGTGAAGGCCAGGGTAGCGACGGTCTGGCCGGACGCGATGTCGGGCAGCAACCCGCGCCGGGCGCCCTCGTCCGGGCTGGCCAGCAGCGCCGTGGCGGCCAGCACGGCGCTGGCCAGGTACGGGCCGCCGTACAGCGCGGCGCCGAACTCCTCGAGCACGATCGCCTGCTCGGCGAAGGTGAAGCCGGCGCCGCCGTAGCCTGAAGGGATGGCGATGCCCTGCAGGCCGAGCTGGGCGCCCGCCTGCTCCCAGACGGCCCAGTCGGTGCCGTCCTCGGTCTCCATCAGCTCGCGGACCCGCGGCAGCGGCGCCCGGTCCGCCAGGAAGCGCCGGACCGAGGCGCGCAGCTCATCCTGCTCCGCGCTGACACCCAGCATCATGTCGGTTGCTCCGTTCCTTCGGTGACCACGAGGACGTCGAGCGCCTCGACCTGATCTCCGTCCACCCATAGCGGGTTGACTTCCAGCGCGCGCAGCGCGCCGTTCAGCGAGAGCGCGGTGCGGCCCAGCCCGGCGATCGCTTCGGCGACCGCATCGAGGTTGGCGGGCACCGCGCCGCGTGCGCCTTGCAGCAGCGGCCAGCCGCGCAGCTCGCCGAGCATGCGCTTGACCTCGGCGGCATCGACCGGGAGCACGCGCAGGCTGGTGTCCTTGAGGATCTCGACCCAAATCCCGCCCAGGCCCACGGCCAGCACCGGACCGAACGTGGGATCCAGGGTGACGCCGGCCAGCAGTTCCGTTCCGCCCGTGCGCATCGGCGTGACCAGCACGCCGTCGATGCTGGCGCCCGGCACGGCCTCGCCCGCCGCGCGCACCTTCTCGTAGCCGGCCCGCACCTCCGCCTCCGAACCCAGCCCGAGGACGACCCCGCCAACATCAGACTTGTGCGTGATCTGCGCCGAGCAGATCTTC
>JBAUAY010000830.1:0-2957 GCA_049676235.1 Streptosporangiaceae bacterium | reverse complement strand
AGCCGGGCCCGCGCCGCGCAGCAGCAGCGCGCTGGCCCACGCTCCCGCGGTTACCTGCGGAGTGAACGACAGCAACGGCACGGCCCACGCTTCGGCGAACCGGAGACGATCAGCGCCCGCCAGCCGCCCAGCGGCCCAGCCGCCCAGCGCGCCGGCCACCGCCCACTCCATGCGTCGTGACGGCATTGGCTCATGATCGCAGAACCGCCGCCAGCCGGCACCGGAGCGCACACGCCAAACCGGCCGCCCCCGTCGCGGTCCGGGTATGACGGCCGCGGCTAAGCTCTGCGTCATGCCTGCTGACCTGGACGCATTGGTCGCGCTCATGCCGTTCGCCGGGCACCTCGGCCTGGTCCTGGACGAGGCCGGCCCGGACCGGGTGATCGCGCGGCTGGACTGGGCGCCGCACCTGTGCACCTCGGGCGGCATCGTGCACGGCGGGGTCCTGATGTCGCTGGCCGACACCGCGGGAGCGCTGGTGACGTTCCTCGGGCTGCCCGAGGGGGCCACCACGGCGACGATCACCTCCACCAGCCAGCTGTTCCGGCCGGTCAGCAGCGGAGCGGTCCGCGCCGTGGCGGTGCCGCTGCACCGCGGCCGCACCACGGTCGCCGCTCAGACCAGCCTGTACGACTCTGCGCAGCGGCTGGTCGCCCAGACCACGCAGATCCAGGCCGTCCGGCCAGCGCCGCCGCCAGGTTAGCTCAGGACGCCACCCGCGACCTTCCCCACGTGGTTGCGGGACAGGGCCGCCGGATGGCGGAGGGGGCTACCGGCCGGTACTCGGCTGGGGAGATCCTTCCGTTTTCTCTGCTCTCGATCGTGATCTGCGATTGCTCGGTCTGCTTCGAAGTCCGTCACGCAGAACCGCGAGTACTGCCCGCGGATCCGGAGGCTCACCGAGCCGTGGTCCGAGGGCCACAATAACCCCAGACATCAAGGCCATGAGCTCCGCAGTTCCGATGTCGGTCCGAACCGCCCCGCTTCGTTGGGCCCGACACAAGAGATGACCGATTTCACTGCGGAGTTCGTGGCTCGTCGCCGTGACGACAGGCCCCACATCCACTCCGGCATTGGCCAGAGCGTCCACGAGATCGCGCTTGGCCGCGACCTCGGTGACCAGATAGTCCACGAATTCGAGGAGAGCTACGCCAGGCTCGGGAGAGTCGCGCAGGGCCCGAGCGTCGTCGACCAGCTGATGCAGCCGGTGATCGACCACTGCCTCGATAAGAGATTCCTTCGTCGGGAAGTTGCGATAGAGGGTCCCCGGACCAACGGCGGCCCGGCGAGCAATTTCATCCAGAGAGACGGAGACTCCCTCGGTTGCGAAGGCGGCGGTCGCTACCTCGATGAGCCGGTCATGGTTTCGGCGGGCGTCGGCTCGCATAGGTCTCTGCGTCAGGAACTTCTCCGATCGAGGATTGACAAGCGGGGCGCTATCTCCGGTACTATACGGGGCGTGGTCTCCGATTATAGCCCGGTGACTCGCCATACCGATAGGAGCGCCCCGTGCATACCACCAGCAACCCACGTCAGACCGTCAAGCGGTTGCTTCAGGCTGCTGTCAGCCCGACGCCCGGAGACATGGCGGACTGTTACGGCGATCGGGTGATCCTCACCGAGCGTTATTGGCCGGGTAAGGCCCGGTTCAGCGGCAAACGGAACTGAGACGGCGATGGACCTTGACGACATGAAGCGGATGGCCCAGACGATGGCGGAAAACGGGGTCCACCCCGGGCTCGTCACCGACGACTTCGAATACACCATTGAGGCGCACCCCTCCAGCCACCCCGCGGCCGGACGGCCCCATTCGGCCAGCGAGATCCTTTCCGGGCTCGAGCGCGCCAAGGAGATGTTCCGGTACCCCGACGAGTACGGGCCGGGAGATGGGCTCAAGACCATCATCCGCTCCATGACGGCGGAAGATGATCGGGTGGTGGTGGAGACAGAAACTCACGCTGTCCCTCGGGCCAATCCAGCCGGCAGGTACACCAACTACATCGTGGCCATCTACGTGTTCCGGGACGGCAAGGTGGCGCGGGCCCGGATCTACGAGGACACGGCCTTCTGGCAGGCGTTCGAGCGTGGTGATCCCGAGGTGATGTCCAAGATCAACACCGCCGTGGAGTCATAGTTTCCGGCCCTCAAGCCAAGGTCAAGGCTGAGGAGATGACGGGGTAGATCTGGCGGTCAGCTGCGCGAGGCTGGCTGGCGGTATAGTGCCGCCCGCCCTTGATGCCGAGTTCCACCCCGGCGGCATCCGCCGCCGCAGCGACCTGGTGGGTAACCCAGTCCGGGTTCCACGGCCGGGCATGCGATGGGTCGTTGGAGAACAGGTACGCGTCATCTCGCAACTCGACACCAACAGCGCGGATCTCGTCCAGGTAGTTCGCGACCAGCGCGCAGGTGTCCGGGTCGATGGCAAGCCAGCGGTCCTGGTGCGTCTTGGTGTCCTTGCGGACGCGCTGACCGCCGCGGACGACATAATTGAAGGCGACGTGCACCAGGCCGCGATCGAGGTCGATGTCGCGGATCTGCAAGCCGCACAGCTCACCGCGACGCACGCCGGTGACCACCACCAGCCACAGGTACAGCCCAAGGGCAGCGTTGTGCCCGCGAGCCTCGGCGATCACCTTGGCCACGTCTTCCGGCGAGATAGCAGGAACGGGCTGGCGGGTCGTGGCGGGCGGCTTGGCCGACTCGGGCGGGGTTCCGGTCGGTCCATTCCCACCGCTGCGCGGCGGCGAACGCGCCGGACAAGATGCTGTGGATGCCGCGGATCGTACTGGGCTTCATCGGGTGGCAGACGTGTGTCATACCCTCGCTGACCTGGGAGCCGGTGAGCGGATTCGAACCGCTGACCTGCCGTTTACAAGACGGCTGCTCTGCCTACTGAGCTACACCGGCGGGAGACTCTGAGCATGGTAGCCCATCCGCACGCCGAGCCGCGAAAACCA
>JBAUAY010000829.1:0-11322 GCA_049676235.1 Streptosporangiaceae bacterium | reverse complement strand
GCCGCCTACCGGGCCTACTACCGGGGGCGGTCCGCGCCGTGGGAGGCGCAGGCGCTGCTGCGCGCCGAGCCCACCGCGGGCGACGAGGACCTCGGCGCGAGGTTCGTCCGGATGATCGCCGAATTCCGCTACCCCCTGGACGGGGTCACCCCGGCTGCTGTCCGCGAGATCCGCCGCATCAAGGCCCGGATGGAAGCCGAACGGATTCCGCGCGGCGCCGACCGGACGCTGCACGTCAAGCTGGGACCGGGCGGCCTATCCGACGTGGAGTGGGCGGTTCAGCTGCTGCAGCTGCGGCACGCCCACGCACTGCCCGCGTTGCGCACCACCCGCACCGGCGCGGCCATGGCCGCCGCGGTGCAGGTCGGCCTGCTGGCCGTGGGTGACGCCGCCGAACTGACCGCGGCCTGGGAGCTCGCCGCCCGGATCAGGAACGCCATCATGCTGGTCCGCGGCCGGCCGGGGGACACCTTGCCGACCCGGCATGGCGAGCTGACCGCGGTGGCCCGGCTGCTGGGCTACCCGCCGGGCGACGCCGCGCAGGCGCTCGAGCAGGACTACCGGCGCGCCGCCCGCCGGGCCCGCACCGTGATGGAGCCCCTGTTCTACGGCTGACCTTCAGCTTCCATGAACTCCACCCGCCCCAACCTCGCGGTCAGAGAATTCCATGAATGTGACTCTCTAACCCACCCTGGTGAAGACCGGCATGCCTTCGGGGTCCTTTTGCGGCTTGCGGTACTTCAGCCACCAGAACAGCAACACCATCGGCAGGACCAGACCGCCGAGACCGTAGAGGAGGAACGCGGCGAGGCTGTTGATGTGTCCGACCAGCCACGCGAAGTTCTGGCCGAAGAAACCGGTGATGAACGTCAACGGCAGGAAAATCGTTGCCAGGATCGTGAGCTGCTCGATGGTGGCGTTCTGCCGGACACTGACCTTCGTCTGCTCGACCGAGATCATCGCCAAGTTGGCCTCCAGCACGGTGCTGAGCAGGTCACGCTGCGCGGCCACATCCTCGGAGGCTAGGACCAGGTCGTCCTCGACGTCGACCAGATACGGCCGCAGTTCCGGGGGTGCGATGGTGCGCGTGACCGTGGTGACCACGGCCATCAGCGGATGGACGATGCGGTAGAAGCCGGTGGCCTGGCGGCGCAACGAGTAGATCCGCTCAGTGGGTGCCACGGCGCCGGAGAACACCGTAGCCTCTACCTCCAGGATGTCGGTTTCGAGCTCTTTAACCACGGGTGCGTACTCGCTCACCACCTCATCCAGGATCGCCTAGAGCACGGATGCGGTGCCCAAAGTGAGCAGGTCCGGCCGCTGCTCCAGCCGCCGCCTGGCCGCGCGCAGCTCGGATGCCACGCCCTGCCGCACGGTGATCACGAAGGTCGGCGCGACGAAGATGCTGATCTCACCGAAGTCGACCTCTTCGGCCTCGTCGTCGTAACGCGCGGTACGCACGACGACCAGGCGGACGTCTTGGTCGTAGCTCTCGACCTTCGGCCGCCGATGAAGGCACTGCGCGTCCTCGATCGCCAGCTCATGCAGCCCAAACGCCTTACGCATCTGAGCCAGCTCCTCCGCGTCCGGCTCGAACAGCCCCAGCCACACAAAGCCGCCGCTCTGGCCACGCAGGGCCGCCGCCTCCTCCAGCGGCACGGAGCTCTCCCGCTGTCTGAGGCCGTCCCGGTAGTGAGCACAATCAATGATCATCTTGAGGGTTCCCCTGTCTGGGCAAACGGCAGACATCCGCTCCCAAGCGTGACGAAATCGCGGACCGCCCGGATCGTGCGTGAGGGCGGCGATCTGCCAGACCAGAACAGGAGCCCGCTGGCCGTCGCCAGCCTCAAGAGTGATCAGGCGGGCTGGGAAATCACGTCTCGAACGGCTGCATGGGAGCCGCCTCCCGCAGCGCCGCAGGTGTACACAGTGCCGATGAGGCGGCTCCAGCCGCAGTGCCTCCGGATGCCAGTTAACTGCTCGACGAGGCGTCCGTCCGTCGTCGATCCCAGGCGGCGTTTAAATGTTCACCTAAATATCACGAAATGATAATCATAGGTGTATACGAGCGTCACTGCGCGCGCTGCGCCGCGGCCGCCCCGTGCCCGGTACTGCTCGTCAAAGCATCACAGGATCCTGCCAATACCTGATTCCCGCTCCGCTCGCTGCCTCGCCGAGCCACGATGTGGTGATACGGGCTATAGCAGACGGGTACACCTACGCGGCGGGTAGCTGGCGGGCTCGCCGCGCGCCGCGACCGGAACCGGGAATCTGCGTCGTGAAGCTGGGGTTGACGCGACGAACCGCTCACTCACACGGTAGGTAGCAGTGTTACTGCTGGAAGATCAGAGTGGCTACGTCGCTTCGATCCTCAGCCGGCGCGCCAGGTTGCGTGGATTGATGGGGACTTGGACGACACCCCTCTAGCCGGTTGGATGGAGCATTGAGCCGGCTCTGGGCGGTTCGATGGAACATCGAGCCGGCTCGATGTGACGTCTGCTCCGGTGATCGCCGTCTGGCTGGTCCTGACCGCTATTTTTATTTTCCGAAACTGCCCATGATCATAGAACTGAGGACGGGGGTGAGGCCCCTAGCCGGCCGGCCCGGGTTTCATGATCGTGGCCAGGTTGGCCGCCATGGTGGAGGTGATCCCCACGCTGTGAGTCGTCAGAGCGGATACGTTGCCCCGATTAACAGACGGCGGGCTGAGCTGGCCAGACCGTTCTGGGATTTATCAATGACCGGATCTTTTGCGCACGTTGTCACACCCGTGACGGTCCATCCTGGGCGCGACGCCGGACCTGGAGTCACTTCGGCACGGGAGGGCCTGGGCGTCCCGGAAGGCTACCGGGCCCGAGACGGCCTGCGTCGTCGGCGATCACGGGCCCGCTGGCTCAGCGTGGTCTTCGCGTTGAACGCGGCCAGCATGGCCTGGTCGGCACGGGACCCGAGGCCAGGCAGCAAACCAATCTGGCGGGCGAAGGTGGCCCCGTCATAGTAGATGGTGTTGTGCTGGATGAGCCCGTCGGCGATCTCCATCACGTCGACGCCGCGGATGTCGACCCGGCGCCCGGTCGGGGCGATGCCCTGAAACGGGCCGCCGGTGAACGTGCCGGCCGCATGCCACTGGACCACCGCCGAGGCGTCGTCGGCCATGACCCTGTCGACGGTCATCGTGAAATCGGGGAAGGCGGCGAACAGCTCGCGGAAGAAGGCCCGGACCGCCTCGTGCCCGCGGATCTCGCCGATGGCGACAAAGTCATCGACGTATCCCGGTGCCCCCGTGGCGATGATGCCATCGGGGTCCTTCCTGCTGACAGCGTCGAAGGCCGCGCGGGCCACGTCAGCCGGAGTACGGGTGGCAGCGGAGCTCATAGCTCCTCCTTCCATGCCGGCCGGGCCCGCTTGGCTGGGCCCGCTACCGACCATCATCCCCGCCGAGATTGTGCCCGTGGAAGCCCCCCGTCCTGCCTCCCGCACCTCATTTCCACCACCTGCATCACTGCCCCCTCAGAACCCCCACGCCGGATTCCATAACTTTCCTCTCTCCTGACTCTATTGCGCAGCTGCCACTTCCTACGTTCGCCGGTCCGGGCGGGCAGTGTGCCTGAGGCTCTGCGCGCCTAGCCGGGCGGCTGTCCTTCCTGTAGTTTCTGGTCATGATCATGGCCGGCGATCTCGTGGGCCGGCTCGGACGGCTTGGCATCCTCGCCGACCTGACCGAACCCGAACTTCGTGACCTCGCGGCTGAGCTGAACGAGGCGTCGTTCCCTGAGGGCCATTGGGTGCTGCGGCGAGGAAAGCCGGGCGTCGGCCTCTTCATCATCGTCGACGGCGAGGTTGGCGTCATCGTCGACGACGAGGAGCGGGCGACACTCGCCACTGGCAGCTTCTTCGGCGAGGTCTCCGTCCTGCTCGACGAGCCGGCCACGGCCGACATAGTCGTGCGGAGGCCACTGCGCTGCCTGGTCATACCGGCCGAGCGGGCCGAAGCGTTCCTGCTCGCGCACCCCAGGGTCATGTTCCGCATGTTCCAGACGGAAGCAAGGCGCCTCCGCAACATCGACCCGGAGCGGGACTGACGATCATGACAGGGGGGACGGTGGCGGCACAGTGAATGGGGATGAGGGGGCGGGCGGAGCCCTGCCCGGTTATCTTCCGATCGCGGAACACGGGATCATCGGCGACCTGCACACCGTGGCGCTTGTAGGCACCGACGGCAGCATCGACTGGTACTGCTGTCCTGCTTTCGACTCCCCGAGCGTCTTCGGCGCCATCCTCGACCGGGCCCGCGGTGGCTACTACCGGATCGCGCCCGCGGCTGACCGCTGGACGACCAAGCAACTCTATCTTCCCGACACGAACGTCCTCATCACGCGTTACCTGACTCCGGAAGGAGTCGGGGAGGTGCAGGATTTCATGCCGATCGAGCGCGTACGCGGGCGCATCCACCGCCATCGGCTGATCCGGCGTGTCCTTGGTGTCCGCGGCCAGATGCGCATGCTGCTGAACGTCCAGCCGCGCTTCAACTACGGCAGGGACGACCACCTGACGTTCTTTCACGAAAACGGGGTGGTCTTCCGCTCACCGGGCATCTCGCTCGCGCTCCAGACCGCGCTCGCGCTCGAGCCCGACGGGCGCGGTCTGCAATGCGAGTTCACGCTTGATCCGGGGCAGAGCGCAACCTTCATGCTCGAGCAGGTGCCCGAGACTTACGTCCCCCGCTCGTACTCGGAGGAGGAAACGAGAGAGGCGTTCGAGAGCACTGTCGACTACTGGCGCGGCTGGCTGGCCCAGTCGCGCTACCAGGGCCGCTGGCGGGAGATGGTCCACCGCTCGGCGCTGACCCTCAAGCTGCTGACCTACGCGCCCACCGGCGCCATCGTAGCGGCCGCGACCACCAGCCTCCCCGAGGCGATCGGCGGGGCCCGGAACTGGGACTACCGCTACACCTGGATCCGCGACGCCGCGTTCTCCATCTACGCTCTCCTGCGGCTCGGCTTCACCGAGGAGGCCGCCGCGTTCATGGGCTGGCTGACTCAGCGCTTCCAGGAGACGCGTCCCGGCACGAGCGACCCTTTGCAGGTCCTGTACGACATCCGTGGCGGGTTCGACCTCAAGGAGCAGGTGCTGCCGCACCTGGAGGGCTATCGCGGCTCGGCCCCGGTAAGGATCGGCAACGGCGCTGCCGACCAGCTCCAGCTCGACATCTACGGCGAGCTGATCGACTCGGTGTATCTCCACGACAAATACGGTTCGCCGATCGATCACGACGCGTGGTCGGATCTCTGCAAGGTCATCGACTGGATCGCGGGCCACTGGGACCAGGCCGACGAGGGTGTCTGGGAGGTGCGGGGGGGCAGCCAGAACTTCACCTACTCGCGCCTGATGTCTTGGGTGGCGGTCGAACGCGCGATCCGTGTCGCGATGCGCCGCGGCCTGCCCGCCGACCTCACGGGCTGGCAGTCGACCCGCGATGCGATCTACCACCAGATCATGCGGAAAGGCTGGCACCCTGAGCGCAAGGCCTTCGTCCAGCACTACGAGACAGACGTGCTCGACGCGAGCGTCCTGCTCATGCCGCTCGTCAAGTTCGTCGCGCCGACCGACCGCCGCTGGCTGTCCACCCTTGACGCCATCGCCAGCGAACTGGTCTCCGATTCGCTCGTCTACCGTTACAACGTCGAGGCTTCACCGGATGGTCTGGAGGGCGACGAGGGAACGTTCTCGATCTGCACGTTCTGGTACGTCGAGGCGCTGGCCCGTGCCGGACGACTGGACGAGGCCCGGCTCGTGTTCGAGAAGATGCTGACCTACGCCAACCACCTGGGCCTGTATTCGGAGGAGATCGGGCAGACCGGTGAGGCACTCGGCAACTTCCCGCAGGCGTTCACGCACCTGGCGCTCATCAGCGCGGCCTACTGCCTCGACCGGCAGCTCGGGTGAGCCACCCGGCAGGCCGCGCCGGACCCGGCAGGCTTGCAATGAGGAATCTTCGATGTCACGCAGCCATCGCCGCCGACTGGGCGGCCGCCGGCAAAGTCCCAGGCAGCCGGGCTGAGCAATCTTAATTAACACAAAGGAATGTTCGCTGACACGGGACGCCCTGTCCGCCGGGCTGCGGGCCGATGAGTTGGCGCACTCGCCGTCGTCTCAATCGGTGCTTCTGGTTTTCGTGGCGGCCCTGGGCTGTTCGCGGGGGTCCGCGATCTGATTCGGCGGAGGTTCGGCATGTCTAATCTGCGGGTGCACAACCTTGTCGTCTCGCTTGACGGGTACGCCACGGGGGAGGGCCAGTCGCTTGAGGCTGCCTTCGGGCATGCGCAGCGGGAGTTCATGGAGTGGTTCGGGAAGCTCCGGATCTGGCGGGGCCTGCTCCCGGACGGCAAGCTCGGGGCGGATGAGGCGATCGCCTCCGCCTGGGGGACGGCGATCGGGGCCGAGATCATGGGGCGCAACAAGTTCCGGCCCACCACCGGTCCCTGGCCCGAGGACGGCTGGCGCGGCTGGTGGGGCGAGGACCCGCCGTTCCACACGCCCTGCTTCGTGATGACGCACTACGAGCGGGAACCGCTCACGGCTGGCGATACCACGTACCATTTCGTCAGCGGCACCCCGGCCGAAGTGTTCCAGCTGGCCCGCAAGGCGGCCGGCGACCTGGATGTCCGACTCGGCGGCGGACCTACCACCATCAGCGAGTTCCTGGCCGCCGACCTCGTCGACTACCTGCACGTTGTGCAGGTGCCGATCGTACTCGGCCGCGGAGTCCGGCTCTGGGACGGCCTGGACGGGCTGCACGAGCGGTACTCCATCGAAACGGTCACCGTCCCCAGCGGCGCCACCCACTTGTTTTTCACCCGTTAGCTAACCTCGGGCTTTCGCCTGGATAGGCAAGGCGCGCCCGCTACAGGCGCGCGTTGGCGCGCAGCACGCGGAGGGCATCGACGGTAAGGAAGCCGCGCCAGTCGAGTTCGGCGGCCGGTGACCAGGCCGGCCAGTTGAACGTCCAGCCGCCGTCGTCCCGCTGGGCCTGGGCGAGGTGGTCCAGGTGCGCTTTGACCGTCACGTCGTCGAAGAGGCTACGGGCCAGCGAGTCGGGCTCGGGCGCGAAGTCGAGGACGCCGTGCACTTCGCCGGAGACCTCCGGATCCAGGGCGACCAGGTTCCGCTCGATGAGCAGCGGGCCGACCTCCGCGAAGGCCTCGCGGGCCCGGTCCCGGTCGGGCACGTTCTGGAGGAACCTGAGCACGCCGAACATCTCGTACCCGCTCGTTTCGGTGAGGGTGCTGATCCGGTTCCACATGACCTCCGTGGCGCCGTCGAGCCAGGGGTGGCTGACACCACGGGCGTGTAGGGTGCCTGCGATCATGCCGGTGGCGATGAGCGAGGCAGGATGGCCTTCCTCGGGGACCCACCAGGGCGCGTGCGGCCAGCCGGCCAGGGTTGGCTCGACGAAGGCTGCGCCACCCCCGGCGGGCGCCACCGCCGCGAGCCAGTCGCAGGCACCCCGGACCAGGCCCTCGTCCCAGGCGTCCGCCTCGTCCAGGACGCGCAGGGCCATCTCGGCGGCGGCGGGCTGGCTGCCGGGCGCGCGGCAGTCCGGCTCGAGCGCGTGGCCGAATCCGCCGTCGTCGTTGCGGTAGGCCGCCACCGCGTTCCGCACCGGCGCGGTCGGCCCGTCCTCGAACAGCCGCTGAAAGCGGCGCCGGTCAAGCACCCTGGCGTTAGCGGCGACGAAGGCGGCGGCCGCGTTGAAGTCTGGAGTGTTCATCAGCCCATCAGACCTCGGGGCGCCCCGGGCGTATTGAACGAAACGGCCGTCCTCATGCCATCCTGGTCAGGTGGATGCCCGAGCCCTGCCGGCCGGCTACACCGAATGGGCCGCCCCCGCCGCGCTGCGGGGTGCCGTCGTCTGTATGTGGGCGCAGGTCACCACCTCTGGCGCGGACCGAGCAGGCCTGGTGCTGCCCGACGGGTGCACCGACCTGGTCTGGGAGCGGGGCCGGGGGGCGTTCGTGGCCGGTCCCGACACCGGCCCTGTGCGCACCATGATGACGGCGGGCACGGTCGTGCTAGGCATTCGCTTCCGACCCGCGGCGGGCGGCCCCGCGCTCGGGATTCCGCTCAGCGAACTGCGCGACCAGCGTGTCGACCTGGCCGACCTGCGGCCCGGCCACGCCCGGCGGTTGCCCGCCACGCTCGACCCGGACACGGCCGCGGCCCGGGCCCTGGACGTGGTGGCTGCCCTGGTCGCCGACGGCGCGCCAGATCCTGCTGTGACCCGGGCCGCCCGCCTGCTGCGCGACCCGCAGGCGCGTGCGGAGGACGTCGCGGCCGACGTAGAGCTCAGCCTGCGGCAACTGCGGCGCCGCTGCCACGCCGCCGTCGGCTACGGCCCGAAGACCCTGCAACGGGTACTGCGGTTCCGCCGGTTCGTCTCCCGCATCGACGCCTACCCGGAAGGCCCGGACGTCCTCGACCTGGCCGCCGTCGCGGCCGAGGCAGGCTACGCCGATCAGGCCCACCTGACCAGGGAATGCGGCAAGCTCTCCGGCCTGACTCCAGCCGCGCTGGCCAGGCAGAGGGCATCACGTCCTCCATAAGCGACAAGGCGTAGCCGCGTTCGGCGCTCGTGGGCACCGAACTGGAAGAGACCAACAGCCTGAGCAGTGCACCATCCGATCGCGAGCCTTGCCGGTGCCCTCCGGGCCGAGGTCCGAGCGCGACGTTAACTCGCGCTGCAGACCTGCCGGAACGGCTGGGTCCCGGCGTAGTCAGCCCACTGCTGGCGGGTGAGGGATTGATCGGCGATGGCGCAGGCGGCGGTCAGCAGCCCGGCCGGGAAGGCCACGTCCCATTGGCGTGCGTTGCCGCCGGAACTGTCACTGGCGTCGGCGGTAACGAGCGTGGTGCCGTCCGGGCTGAACGCGACCGCGTAGACCGGCCCGGGGCCGGCGGTCATCGGCGTGCCGATTTCTTGCTGGGTGGCCGCATCCCACAAGCGGGCGCTGCCGTCGCCGCCGGCGCTGGCGAGCATGGTGCCGTCCGGGCTGAACGCGACTGCGTAGACCGGCCCGGGGCCGGCGGTCATCGGCGTGCCGATTTCTTGCTGGGTAGCCGTGTCCCACAACCGGATGCTGCTCAAGCCGTCACTGGCACTCGCGGTGGCGAGCGCCGTGCCGTCCGGATTGAACGCGACCGCGGTGACCGGGCTGCCCTCGGCGGTCGGGGTGCCGGAAGATCCCTGTGCGTCCCCGGTCATGAGCGCGCCGGTCCTGCGCTGGGTGGCCACGCTCCACAGCGCGGCGGTCCCGTTCACGCCGACCGTGGCGAAGGTCTTACCGTCGGGGCTGAACGCCAGCGCACCCCGGCTTGCGCCCGGCCCGACGGTCACCGCAACCCCGGTTTCCTGCTGGGTGGCCACCTTCCACAGCCGGGCCTTATCGTCCGTGCCGATGGCCGCCACCAGCGAGCCATCCGGGCTGAAGGCCACGGGGCCGCCAGCGTTGGCTGCGGGCAGCGTCTCGCCGATCCGCTGGCCGGTCGCCGTCGACCACAGCTGCAGGCCATCAGCGGCTACGGCCAGGATCTTGCCGTCCGGACTGAGCGCGAGTCCCGTCACCGTGTGAAGGCTGGAGATCGGCGGGCCGATCGGGCGCCCGGTCAGGGCGTTCCACAACCGGACCTGGCCGTGGCTATCGCTCACCGCGAGAATGTCGCCGCGGCTGAGCACGACCGGCGGGTGGCCGCCGGCGGCTACGGGCGATTCCGGCGTGCCGGTGGCGATCGGAGCGGAGGACTGGTGAAAGCCGACGGGATTCCACAGCTCGACGGTCCCGTTCCCGTCGCCGGTGGCCAGGACACTCGCGCTCGGGCTGAAGGCCAGTGCGCTCACGCTGCCGGCACCCTGCACGGCCAGGACGGCGCCGGTCTGCTGCTGGGTGGTGAAGGCCCACAGTTCGGTGGCCCCGTCGCTTTCCGCGGTGGCGAGCGTGGTGCCGCCCGCGTTGAACGTCAGCGCGGCGACCGGGGCCCCGGTCGTCATGGTCGCGCCCGCCTGGCTCTGGGTGGCGACGTCCCACAGCCGGACGCTCCCGTCGTCACCGCCGGCGGCCAGGAACTTCCCGTCCGGGCTGAACGCCAGGGCTCCGACCGCGGCCGAGCCGGCCGTTATCGCCCCGCCTGCCTCCTGCTGGGTGGCGACGTTCCACAGCTGGCCCGTCCCGTCGCTGCTGGCCGCGGCTAGTGTCGTGCCGTCAGGGCTAAACGCCACGGCCTTGACCGGCTTGAGGTCCGAGCTCATCGGCGCGCCGATCTCCTGCTGGGTGGCGGTGTCCCATAGCCGGACGTTCCCGTCGTCGCCGCCGGTGGCCAGAGTGGTGCCGCCAGGGCTGAACGCGACGGAGATGCCGCCGGTGGCGCTCGCGAGCGGCTGCGTGGCGATCGTGGCCTGGTTCGTCAGATCCCAGATCCCGACGGCCGCGGGGCCGGCTATCTCCAGGGTCTTGCCACCGCCGGTGAACGCCAGCGCGAGTGCCGCGCCGCCCCACGACGCGGTGCTGATCAGGCGACGCGAGGCGGTGTCCCATAGCCGGATCGTGCCGTCCCGATAGCCGACCGCCAGGGTCTTGCCGCCCGGGCTGTAAGCTACCGCGGTCACCACGCCCGACTGGGCGGCCAGGGTGCCGCGTGCCGGCTGGGCGAGCGACTCGAGCAGGCTGTAACGCGCCTGCGCGGTCGGCGCGATTCGCCATGCGGCCCCGGCGAGCAGCGAAGCGGTGACCGGATCGCTGGCCGCGAGCGCCGTGCTCTGCGCGGCCAGCCGGTCTGATGCGTCCACGGTGCGCTGCTGGTCGGCGCTGTTCCTGGCTGACCTGACCGCGAGACCGGCTCCAGCGAGCGCGGCCAGGAGCAGCAGGACCAGGGCCGTAGCCAGCGTTCTGCGCCCCCACCGGCCCCGGGTGGCGCCCCGGCCACTGGCCCGCAGGAAATGAGCCTCGCCGGCGGTCAGCGCCGGGTACCGGCCCGGATCTGAAGCCCAGATGCGCGTGGCCTCCTGGGCCGCAGCGAGCTGGACTCCCCGATACAGCAGCGAGGAGTCCTTCCCGTTCTGCCGCCACCGCGCGGTGTCCTCGGCGAGCTGACCGTAGAGGATCAAGCTGGCCTGGTCCTCCTCCAGCCAGTCCCGTAGCCGCGGCCACGCCTGCAGCAGGACGTCATGGGCGATCTCCGCCGAGTCGGCGCCCAGCACCAACAGGCGCTTCCTGGCGAACACGTCAAGCACCGCGCCGACCATGGCCCCCTGGTTCTTCGGGCGCCCCG
>JBAUAY010000828.1:0-2119 GCA_049676235.1 Streptosporangiaceae bacterium | reverse complement strand
GGGCGACCGAATTGGCTGTGACTATCAGCAGGGCCAGGAAATAGGCGATAAGCAGCACGACGGTTCCGATGAAAAGGTTCTGGTTCCTAGTCTCGAGAGCCACCGCGATCATGGCTGGCAGCGCGATCGTGGCCAAGCCGAGGCCGCACTTGAGCGCCAGGGGGTTCGTCGGCGGCCCGTCCCGCACTCGGGCACGATTCCGCCTGGGCCGCGTCTTACGCGGGGCCCGCACAGGCTGGACTGCGACGAGGCTGACGGGGATGTCGGCGGTGACCGCGGCCAGTTCGGCATAGGTCCGCGAGATGAAAGCCTGGGCCGCCCGCAGGTCGAGATCGTCCTTAGTCAGGCGACCCTGCGTAAACGCCACCTTGAGCACGTCGATAACCTGCTCGCGGTCGGCGTCAGACGCCCGGAGACGACCGCGAGCGGCTGTCATCGGGTCAACCGGTCCTGAGGTCACCGGCGCCTCCCAGGGAGCACAACGCAAGCAAAGCGTAAGCTGCTTGCTACCCGCAAGTCACCGGCAGCCCAGCCCGCACCCTGACCCGGCCGGCTCGATGTTCCATCGGGCCGCGCGGTCAGTCCAGCAGGTCGCGGATCTCGTCCGCCGTCTGGACCGCTTCCCGGCCGATCTCGCGCAGCCGCCGCGCGGAGTTCCGCTGCGCGGGACCCCAGACATTGACGACCGCGATCGGCGAGCGCCTGGAGTTGAGCACCGCCGCCGATGCTCCGGAGGAGAACTCCTCGTACTCCCGGTCGCACAGGGCGAACTCGGTCCGGCGGACTTCGGCGAGCTCACGCTCGAGCTGCTCCCGGTCGGTGACGGTGCGCTCGGTGTAGCGCTGCAGGTCCGCGGGCAGGATCGCGTCCCGTTCGTCCCGGCCCAGCCAGGCCAGGAACGCCTTGCCCCCCGAGGTCGCGTGCAGTGGCAGCGGCTTGTCCAGCCAGTTCGGCGCCATCATGTTCGGCGGCTCCACCTGGTCCACGTACACCAGGTTGAACCTTCTCGCGACGGCGAGCGTGACCGCCTCGCCGGTACGCAGGCACAGGTCGGTCAGCAGCGGCCTGACCCTGCGGATGAGCGCGTCGTCGGTCACTGCCGAAGCCACCACGGTCGCGCCGTAGCCGACGGTGTACCGCTGGGTCACGACGTCGCGGTCGACCAGCCCGTGATGCTCGAGCGTGCGGAGCAGCCGCCAGGCGGTGGCCCGGTTGATGCCGCAGCGGCGAGCGAGCTCGAGCACGGTCGGCGGCGTGGTGCTCGCGGCGACCGCCTTCAGCAGCACGATGGCCCGGTCGACGGCCTGGATCCGCTGCACGCCATCCACTGCCGTACCAGGCATTTCGGCGGTGCTCGCCGCTGGGCGTGACATAAGGTGCAGCATAGTCACGATCGCGGGCCCGGTGCCCGCCGCATTGGCCGGTCAAGAGGGAGAACCCCGCCATTATGGACGGTTGGCCGGCAGGGGTCGTGCGTACACTAGCGTCACAGAGGCTACACATGGCGGGTCCACCGGGCTGGGCAGGCAGGGCGAATCAGGTTTAAGGGACGGGCTAACCGTGAGACGGGACGACGGATCCGACCCGGGGGCCGGCCAGGTCGCGGATATCCCGGTGGCCGCGGCGAGCGTGCGCTGGGAGCGGCCGACCGCGCGAAGCTTCTGGAATTCGCTGGCTGATCCCGAACGGGACGCGCTCGCGGCGGCGGGGGTGGAGGAAGTCTTCCGCCCCGGGGCGGTGCTGTGCCGCGCGGGCGAGGACACCTCCCAGGTGATGGTCATCGACTCGGGCTGGGTCAAGGTCAGCATCTGGGAGGGTCCCGAGGTCGCCGAGAAGATCCTGGCGGTGCGCGGCCAGGGGGACGTGGTCGGGGAACGGGCCGCGCTGGCCACCGGAGTCCGGTCGGCCACGGTGACTGCGCTGGACGAGGTCTCGGCGATGGTGGTTCCGGCCGAACGGTTCGCGGAGTTCCTGCGCGGCCATCCGCGTGCAGCCGAGGTGCTGGAACGCCAGGTGACAGAGCGCCGGGAAGAAGACCGGATGCGGCTGTTCCCCGGTGACCGGGCCGGCGCGGAGCGGCGCCTGGCCTGGCTGCTGCTGGACCTGGCCCGGCGCCGGG
>JBAUAY010000827.1:0-2869 GCA_049676235.1 Streptosporangiaceae bacterium | reverse complement strand
GGTGACGTCGCCGACGCGGTAAACCGGCGTGCGGAACCGGTAGTCGCTGCCGTAGAGCCGTAGTGCCGTGGAGACCGCGTAGGTCTTCATGGTCGACCCGGGGTCGAACAGGTGGTCGGCGTTCTGGGCGGCCAAGACCTCGCCGGTGTTCTGGTCCAGGACCGAGTAGCCCCAGTCCGACGGCTGGTACCTCGGCTGGTCCTGGATCTTGGCCAAGGTCGCCGTCAGCCCGGCCGGCTCCGTCGTACTGCCACGAGCGGAAGTAGTAACGAGCGTTGCGATCAGCAGCTTCCAACGTTTCATTACGGCGTCCCTTCCTTGACGAGGCGGCGCGGGTGGGCCGTCAGCCGTGTCAAAGCGATTCGTACAGGTAGCTGGAGATGGTGCCCTCGTCGTTGAAGACCTCGCCCACACTGGACGCAACCTCGTCGGGGTTCACTGGGCCGGCGTTGTTCACCATGACGGCGTCGGCGAGCTTCCTGCCGCTTTTGGTCTCGATGTAGCCGGCGAGGTTCTGCGCCTTCAGCTCGAGCCCCTTGCCATCCGGCGTCGGGTTGACCGTGGTGCCGGGCTTGGCGAACACGTGGCCCATACCCGGCGTGTTCGCGCCCGTGGTCACCAGCGAGCCATCCATCCCCATGATCGGGAGCGCAGCCTGGTAGTCGGCAGCCACCGGCGTGGAGGCCATCTTGGTGAGCATCTGCACCAGCGCCCGGGGTGTGGCCCGGCTGTCGGGTGAGCCGCTGCCGTTGGTAGGGAAGTCGAACTGGTCGCCATTCACGCCGTACTGGTCGATGAGGACCTTGCGCTCGTTGGCCAGCGCCCCCTGGATCGTGTCCCGGTCCTTGGACTTACCGAAGAGGCTGAGTGACAGGTTGGCCCCGAGGTTGAGGCTTACCTTCAATATGAGCTTGGCGTCCTGTGAGAACGGAGGTGACGTGAAGGCCGCGACCTTCGTGTCGTCAGTGTAGGTCGGCCTCACGGGTAGCACGGAGGTAGAGTTCGGGGCCACAGGCGCAGCGGTCACGGTCACCCCATGGCGCTGGAGGGCTTCGATGAACGCGGTTCGGGCGAACGTGCTCGGGTCCTCGATCCGAAACGTGCGAACCATCTGTGAGCCACCGACGATCGGTGCCTCGTAGTCCTCGGGGATCGAGCCGCTGATGGTGCCCTTGCAGCCGACCTGACCGAGGCACTTGATCAGGTTGTCGTCCGACAGCTTCACCGTTGCGGCGCTGCCCGGAGCGCCTGTGGTGACGGTGCTCTCGACGGCGAAGGCAGCCGTCTTCGGTCGGTACTCGACGGTGGCGGTCTGGCCGGCCTGGGTCGGGGTGATGGTCACATCCACAAGGTTCTCGTTGAGGAGGATCGGAGTGATGAGCAAGTTGCCGTTGGGCACCCGGTAGGGCTGGAAGAATCGGTCGTCGACCGCGACCTCGCCCTTGACCGTCGTGATGCCCGCTGCCTTCACCTGGGCGGCGAGCCGGTCGATCCCGTAGAGCGGGTCCTGCGGGGTGAGCTGCGCGGTGCCGATGGAGTTGGCGTCGCCGTGGTCGAGGTCGGTGACCTGGATCGTGTTGGCGTCGATCCGCCGGCCGCCAAAGGTGAGATCACCCTGACCGACAAGAACGAGGTCGCCGTTCAGGGTGCCGTCCTCGACCGGGCCGGTGCGGTACACCGGCGTCGTCACCCTGTGGTCGGCGCCGAGGCCGTTAAGAGCCGTACCTACCGAGAACAGCTTGCGGGTGGAGCCCGTGAACGACATCTGATCCGGGTTGAGCGCGTCGAAGGATTCGCCTGTGTTCAGATCAGTCGCAATGAGGCTCCACGTCGCCTTGGCGTAGCGGGGCTTGCTCATGACCGCCTTGATCGGATCCGGCAGGCCAGACACGGCCACGCTCGTGCCCGGTGTCGTCGTCCCGCGAGCAGCGCCCGGGACGGTCGCCTTCGCGGCCGGTGCCGAGCCCGAGCTGCAGGCCGCAGCCAGGAGGCGGATCGTGACGACGAGCCCGAACCCGAACCCGTGGCGATTAGCGCGCGATGACATTACGGCCCTCCCTAGACGCGGGCGTTTCCCGAGACTTCGCGCCGTTGCATGGAGCCCGGCGCCGGCTTGCGGCCACGCCCGCCGCAGCGCGGCAGAGAAGTAGGCGTCCGACTCGGTGAGGATGGCGCGGACCCGCGGATCGCTCGCGGCGAGCTCGGCGCTGTCCATCATCACCTTCCCTGTCGCGTGATCATGGGCCGGTTCCCGGCAGATGCCGTTCTTCGGTTATTCAACCGAGATGAACCTGGGCCCGTCAACGAAGGCCCGGGGCCAGGCCGGTCACATCTGCAGCGCCAGTGCCAGCAGGTGGGTGAGCAGCCGGACCAGTGGCAGGTCAAGCTGGGCGGCGACGCTGGACCAGGCTGAGGCGGCCAACGGGATCGAAGGACTTTACCGGCAGCGGCGGAGCCCGCTCGCAGATCCCGATCACGGCACCGGGTTCACAGGTCATGGCACCATAGTGAGGCCGCGCCTTGGGGTTGGCAGGAAACAGCCATCCTGCATTCCGAAGGGAGATCCTGGAGCCAGTGACAAACCAAGGAAAAGATGGGCCACTTCGTGGCGCGATGCCCGGGATGAAATGGGGGGCGGGCGGGGGTCGGCGCGTGGTTTGCCGTGGTTTCGCTGGATGGGGCTGGGCGGGAAGGTGCATGCTGGGTCTGGCGCGCCGTCCGTCGTCACCGGGTCACTATGGACCGTTCGAGGCCGTAACCAAGTCTGGTGCTGGGATCCCCGTTGCGGGTCATGCCCGCTGCTGCTGCGAGCGCGTGTGTCAGTCTCCTGATTGATGTGAGGGGTCCCGTCGGGCGGCGTGCCTTGTGT
>JBAUAY010000826.1:0-5545 GCA_049676235.1 Streptosporangiaceae bacterium | reverse complement strand
GCCGAAGCTGACCGTGGACGGGATCGAGAACAAGCTCGCCGCCACGGCCTTTACCGCCGATCCCGCCGAGCGGTTCGGCTACGGCCTCCAGCTCTTCCTCGACGGCATCCGCCAGCAACTGGCGCTGGTTCCCTCCGCCACCCAGGCAGCCGACCGGGCAGCCGCCAGACCCACCGCAAGCCGGCCTGTCGCGCCGGACGGACGGTCCCCTGCCCGGCGCCGCGCCAGCGAGAAGTGAGCTCCCCGGTGGCCTCTACGGCGAGGCGTCATCGGCCACTGGAGGGTGGCCCTGCCCGGGCTCGCTGAGCCGGCTGGCCCCAGACGTTGGTCCAGGCCGCGGCGGCGCCGGGGGCGTTCGCCAAGATGACGGCCAGGGGCACGAGCCTGATCACTGGTATCACGCCAAAGGGTCGCCACAAACTACGACCGGGCCGCGGCACCTTGGTGCCTGGCGCGCAAGCAGAAGATTCCACCTGAACGGCACCTTCGGGTGACGCCACGCCTGTTCGCCGCTCCATAGCGTGCAGATCACGGAACCCGATGGAGGGACGCACAGATGCCTCCGCATCGCCCGGACCCGGCAGGGACGGGTCGATGAACAGCCAACATTTCGTCGATGGCCGGCACTGCATGCATGGTTGCCCGCGGGGCGGCGTCCGGGTGCGGTGGCTGCTGGCGCAGCTGCGCGGCCACCATACGGGGCAACGACCATACGGGGTCATGCCACGAGCCGAAGGGGAGATCGTGAGTAATCCATACGCCGATACGACGGACACAGGGGCCCGCCGTGCGGCTGACATTGAAGCCAGGCCGGCCGAAGCGAGAGGGGGACTGTTCGCGGGGCTCGGCCGGGCGGTGGTCCGTCACCCGTGGCGGGTAATAGCGTTGTGGGTCATCGTCGCGGTGGCGGTGATCGCCACCGCCCCGAAGCTGCCGACCACGGCTAGCGAAAGCAGCTTCCTGCCCGGCAGCTACGAGTCGATCCGGGCCGCGAACCTGCAGGACCGGGCGTTCCCGCAGACGGGCCAGGTGACTGGCTCCGCCGCGATCATCGTGTTCGCCCGTTCCGTGGGAGGGCGGCTGACCGCCGCCGACTCGGCGAAGATCACCGCGATGGCTGCGATGCTAGACGGCAGGCATATCCGAAACATCGTGAGCATCACAGCCGGCCCGCGGTCGCCGAATGGGCTGGTGCAGACGGCGCTGGTCGCCATGCCCAACAGCGTTGTCAACGGCTCGGGGACGACGGCCGGCGATGCGGTCAAGGTACTGCGCGCGGACATCAAGCCGCTGATGGCGGGAACCGGGCTGGCCGAGGGCGTCACCGGGTCGGCGGCCCAGCAACTCGACAGCCAGCAGTCCAGCCAGCGGGCCCAGCAGATCGTGCTGCTGGCCACGCTGGTGCTGATCCTGGTACTGCTGCTGGTGATCTTCCGCAGCCCGGTCATCGCGCTGCTGCCGCTGGTCGTGATCGCGCTGGTCTCCCAGGTGGCGACCGGACTGATCAGCGACGTCAATAAGGCGCTGAACCTCAACGCCGACAGCTCGATCTCCACCATCCTCATCGTCGTGCTGTTCGGCATCGGCACCGACTACATCTTGTTTTTGATGTTCCGGTACCGGGAGCGGCTGCGGGCCGGCGAGGACGCCAAGCAGGCGATGGTGAGCGCGGTCACCCGGGTCGGCGAGGTGATCGCCTCGGCGGCCGGGGTGGTCATCGCCGCGTTCCTGGCGCTGCTGCTGTCCACGCTGAGCGTGCTGCGGTCGATGGGCCCGGCGCTGGCGATCGCCGTCGCGGTCACGCTGGCTGCCGGGCTGACGCTGATCCCCGCGGTGGTCTCGCTGCTCGGCCCGCGGGTGTTCTGGCCGTCCCGGTCGTGGCGGCGGGAGCCGCAGGCAGCGCGGTTCACCGCCATCGGCCGCGCCCTGGGGCGCCGACCCGGCGTCTTCGCGGCCGTCTCCGGGCTGGTGCTCGTGGCCCTGGCCATCGCGGCGTTCGGGTACAAGCCGACCTTCGACCTGTCCTCGGCGGGCATCCCGGCCAGCGCCGAGTCGCAGACGGCGCTGAAGACCCTGGAGAAGGGCCTGCCGCCAGGCGCGACCGATCCGACCGATGTGCTCCTGCACGCCACCTCCGGCCGGACGCTGCCTGCCGCGGAACTCGCTGCCTACAGCGCCAAACTGAGGACGCTGCCCGGCGTAGGCTCGGTAGAGATGCCGAAGCTCAGTGCGGATGGGGCGACCGCTGACTACCCGGTCACGTTGTCGTATGACCCGCAGTCCACGGCCGCGGTGAACGTGATGAGGAACACGCTGGTGCCAGGCGCTCACGCGGCCGCGCCGCCCGGCACCTACGCGCTGGTCGGCGGCACGACGTCGGTATACGCCGATATCCAGCGCGCGGTCAACCACGACTACGCGGTGGTGTTCCCGGCCGCCGCGGTCATCATCTTGCTCATCCTCGCGCTGCTACTGCGCAGCGTGGTCGCGCCGTGGTACCTGATGGCCTCGGTCGGGCTCGGCTTCGGCGCGACCCTGGGCGCCAGCGTGCTGGTGTTCCAGCACCTCCGCGGCCAGGCCGGGCTGGTGTTCCTGCTGCCGGTGTACATGTACCTGTTCGTGGTGGCGCTGGGCACCGACTACAACATCCTGATGATCGCGCGGCTGCGCGAGCAAGCCGCTGAGGGCGTGGAGCCGCGGCAGGCGGCGGCCGTCGCCTTCAGGCACGCCGGGCCGGCGATCGGCGCGGCCGGGCTGATCCTGGCGGGCACGTTCGCCTCGCTGACCCTGGCCGGGAACACGATCCTGTCCCAGATCGGGTTCGCGGTGTCCTGCGGAATCGCGCTCGCCGCGTTCGTGATGGCCATGTTCTTCTCCCCCAGCCTCACCGCCCTCATCGGGCACCGCGCCTGGTGGCCAGGCCACGCGAGCAAGCACAGGAGATGAGATTGAGCGCTTTTACTGACGCAGAAATCGAGTACCTGAACAGTCAGGGGCTCGGCCGCATCGCTACGGTCGGGGCCGATGGCATGCCGCACGTCATACCCGTGGGGGTCTTCTACGATCCGCAGACGCAGGCCCTCGTGATCGGCAGCAATGCAGAACTCGCGGGCATGGCTGCCACCAAGAAGTTCCGCGACGCTCAGCGTCGGCCGAAAGTGGCGGTGGTCGTGGACGATCGGACGCCGCGCTTTATCGAGGTACGGGGCGAGGCGGAAACCTACACCGAGGGTGGCGAGGAGATCGGCAGGCGCCTCAATGCCCGGTTCCGGTTCAGCCCTGCGTGGATCCGCATCCGCCCGCGTCGCATTGTGGCGCTGGGCATCGACGGCGGCCCGTTTGAACTGTCCGCGCGGGACGTTGCCTGACAAGACTTCGAGGGGAGTAGCCAGTGATGGACGCCGACGTGATCATCGTGGGCGCCGGCCCGCCCGGCCTGATGCTGGCCGGTGAGCTGTGCCTGGCCGGAGTACGGCCGCTGGTACTTGAGCGGCAGCCGCGGCTGCGAGAGATCCCGAAGGCCAACGGTTTCAACGGGCAGATCGTGGAATTGGTGCGCTACCGGGGCCTGCTGGACCGGGTCGAAGCGGCCAGTGGCCGCCCCGTCGGCCCGGCTCCTTCGGCCCCGTTCGGCGGTGTGCATCTGGACTTCTCACACCTGGCAGATCCCCCGATGTGGGCGGTGCATCTCCCGCAACCGCGACTCGAGCGCCTGCTCGGCGAACGCGCCCGCGAACTCGGCGCCGGCATACGCCGCGGACACGAAGTGGCCCGGGTCAGCCAGGACGACGCCACGGTGGCCGCGGACGTGCGCGGCCCGGACGGGCCCTACCGGGTGAGGGCCCGGTACCTGGTGGGCTGCGACGGCGCGCACAGCCGGGTCCGCGACATGGCCGGGATCCCGTTCCCCGGCACCACCTATCCAGAGGTCAACCGGCTGGCCCAGGTCACCTTGCCCGATTCGGTGACCCGGCTGGGCAACGGCGACCTCGACGTCCCCGGGCTGGGCCGGATCCGCGCGGGTTTCACCCGGACAGACCGCGGTGTGTTCGGGTTCGGGTCGCTCACCTCGGGAGTTCTGCTGCTTCAGACCACCGAAGACGAGCCCGCCGAAGTCGACGATGACGCGCCGATGACCCTGGCCGAGTTCCAGGACAGCATCCGCCGCGTGCTCGGCGCGGAACTGCCCCTGGGAGACGTGACCCGGCTGTCGCGCTACGGGTTCCAGGCCCGGCAGGCCGAACGGTACCGCGACAGGCGGATCCTGCTGGCCGGCGATGCAGCCCATCAGTTTCCCGCCACGGGCATAGGCATCAATTTCGGCATGCTCGACGCGGTCAACCTGGCCTGGAAGCTGGCCGCCGACATCGGTGGCTGGGCGCCGGCCGGCCTGCTGGACTCGTATCACAACGAGCGCCACTTCGCCGGGGCACGTGCGCTGCTACAGACCCAAGCCCAGGTGGCACTGCGGCGCGGACACGACCCAGCCGCGCAAGCGCTCCGGGAACTCTTCCTCGAACTGCTCGCCGATGAGCAGCCATTGCGCCGCGTGGGAGCGCTTATCGCCGGCACCGACATTCGCTACCCGATGCCCGGCCCCAGCCAGCACGCCCTGGCCGGCACCTTCACACCCGACCTCACCCTGCACACCAACCAGAGCACAACCAGCGTCGCGGAACTCATGCACCCCGCACGGCCCATCCTCCTCGACCTCGCCGACCGCGCAGACCTCCGCGAGACCGCTCGGGACTGGCGGCATCGCATCGACATCCACACCGCCCAAACCGATCAGCGGCCAGCCGACGCCCTGCTGATCCGCCCGGACGCCCACATCGCCTGGGCCGCCACCACCGGCGAACCCACCCACACCGCCGCGCCCGCGCTGCGAGAAGCGCTCTCCTGCTGGTTCGGGACACCGCGGTGACTGCGCCGCCTTCTCACAGCGCTGCCCCGCTGTTCGGCCACAGCATGTTCATGTGCTTCGTCTGCTCGTGCGGCAGGGGCCCGCCCGAAGGAACCTGTCTGTATCTGGCCGCGGTTAAGGGATCAGCCCGAGTTCCCGCGCCCGGGTGACAGCCTCGGTGCGGTTGGCCGCGCCGAGTTTGCCCAGGACGTGGCTGACGTGCTTCTTGACGGTATCGAGGGTGACCACGAGCTGGCTCGCGATGGCCTGGTTCGACCGGCCTGCCGCCAGCATCGTCAGCACCTCCAGCTCACGGCTGGTCAGCTGCTCAATTAGGCCCGGCACCGTCGCGGGGGCCGTGCCGGACAGGGGGCCCGGCCTAGCGCGCCCGACGTCAAAGGCGCGCTGGAGCCAGGCCAGGCAGCCGAGCGGGACTCCGGCGGCGGGGCCCGCCCGCTGGGCCGCGATCAACCGACCCAGCAGCGCGGCCATCGGCGGTCCCTCGTCGGCGAAGACCCGGACATGGCCCTCCGGGCAGGCCAGCGTGAGCACGTCGGCGAGGGCGTTCACCGCGTCGGCGTCCTGGCCGCAGGCGGCTAGCGCCAGCGCCCGTAGCGCACCGGCCTCGATCACGCTACCGAG
>JBAUAY010000825.1:0-19844 GCA_049676235.1 Streptosporangiaceae bacterium | reverse complement strand
GCTCGATCAGCGGCCACCGGGGGACGGTCCCGGGCCGCACCACCGGACGGCGCAGCTTCGACGCCAGCAAGTCGAACACCGGCCCGGCCACCCGCTGCGACCGGCCGGCCCGTTCCCGCATGTCAATATCGCCCATGCCCGACGATGCCCCCCGCACTGGCCTGCCCCTCCATGATCTTCCCCCGCCACCGATCAGGTCAAGCACGGCAACAGACCCGTCACGAGCAAGCTGGCCTGCTCGCACGCCAGGAACAGCTGCCGGCTGCGGTCACCTAGGTTCTGGTCCCGGACCGCATGGGTCAGGTGGCTACGTACCGCAGTTCCAGGTGATCATGATGCCCCGACCAGCTCAGGTTCAAAGACCAGCACCCCGCCGCGGGGAGATTGATGACCGACGGGCCCGGGCCCCCGGTCACTTCCCTGGTGACAGTCCGGCCGGTGCCGCTGAGCGTGGCCCGGATCTGCAGCGGGTCAGTGGGCTGCAGGCCCAGCCGGGAAACCCACAGGATCTTGTTGCTGCGATCGGGGAGCGGCGGCGCGCGCAACGGGTCGTGTTCGGCCCACAGGATGGCGACGATGTTTCCCTGGGCGCCCATTACGTAGGGCATCGCCACCGTTGGGGGGGTGAACCCGGCCCGGGCCCAGGTGGGAAGCGGGCGCGGGGTTATCGCGGCCGGGCAGGCTCCTGCCGCTGCCGCTTGCGGGACTGGGCCGGGGCTCGCAGCTGAGCTGGTGATCGTAGCTGGCGGCCTGGCTGGGCCCGGTGCCTGAGCAGAGGTGCACCCGGCTGCTGCCAGAACTGGGAGCAGGATCAGCGCTGCGGCCTGCCTCATATGCCGAGCGTACGCCCGCGCACGCCGGCCGGCCCGGCCCGGCGCGGCGCGTCACCAGCTGCCGGTCAGTACCACCGATCGCAGGATCACTCGCCGGCCGGTTAGCGGCGCCGGTCCTAACGTTTCCGGGCGCCCTCTCGAGGTAGTTGCGGGTAATGCAGTCGGTATCGGTCACCAGAGTGACGCGAAAAGCCAGACGGGCTTCTGGCAGCCCCGCGGCGCACATCATGGCCCGGGCAGGTCTCACGGCGCGGGGGGTTATTTACCTGCTGACGGGCTGGGTCGCTGTGCTCGTCGCGCTCGGCCACAGCTCACGGGAAGCTGATCAGCAGGGCGCCTTGCAGTTGCTCGCAGGCAAGCCCTACGGGCTGGTCTCGCTGTTGGTGCTCGGCATCGGCTTCGCGGCCTACGCCCTGTGGCGGCTGAGCGAAGCTGTCTTCGGCGTCACCGGTACACCGAACAGCGCCGGCCCCCGGCTGACGTCTCTGGGCCGGGCGGTGGTCTACGCCGGTTTTGCCTACCTGACCTTTACGGTGATCTCGGGGACGCAGCGCAGTCAGTCCCGTCAGCAGCAGGACATGACGGCGACGGCCATGCAGCACACCGCCGGCCGCTGGCTGGTCGGCATCGTCGGCCTGATCGTCGTCGTCATCGGCCTGGTAATGGTCGGCCAGGGCGTTCGACGCACATTCATGAAGTACCTGCAGGCGTGGCAGATGAGCCCTCGGACCCGCCGTGTCGTCAAGCTGCTCGGCGTGGTCGGGACCATCGCCCGCGGCCTGGTTTTCGCCTTGGCGGGCGGACTGGTGATCGACGCGGCCATCACCCACCGGGCCTCTGAGTCCGGCGGCCTGGACAAGGCTCTGCTCACGCTGCGCAATCAGCCATATGGTGAGTTCCTGATGATGCTGGCCGCCCTCGGCCTGGCGGTCTTCGGCCTCTACGGCCTGTGCGAAGCCCGCTGGCGACGGGTCTGAGGGCCCGCGATGCCGAACGTCGCCGTGGTCGCGCACAATCGCAAGAGCCTGGGCGGTGGCCTGGGAGAGCTTCGAAAGGTCCTGGCCCGTGAAGGCGTCACCGATCCGCTCTGGTTTGAGGTGGAGAAGAGCCGTCACGCTCCTGACTGCGCGCGCCGGGTAGTGAAGCAGGGCGTCGGCCTGATGTTCGTCTGGGGCGGCGATGGCACCGTCCAGCGCTGCATTGACGCGGTGGCGGGGTCGGACACGGCGGTAGCGATCCTGCCCGCCGGCACGGCGAACCTTCTGGCGACCAACCTGCAGATCCCTGCCGACCTCGCTGAGGCGGTGCGGATCGGGCTGCACGGACACCACCGCCGGATCGACACCGGGTCGGTGAACGGCGAGCACTTCGCCGTGATGGCCGGGGCGGGATTTGATGCCCGGATGATCTCCGACGCCGGCCGGGGCCTGAAGGAACGCATCGGCCGCGCCGCCTACATGGCCAGCGGAATCAAGAACCTGAGCGTGCGCCGGGAGAAGGCCACCGTTGAGGTAGACGGCAAGCGCTTTTTCCAGGGCCGGGTATCGTGCGTGCTCGCCGGGAACGTCGGTACGATTCTCGGCGGAGTCGTGGCCTTCCCCCAGGCGCGGCCGGACGACGGGCGGCTCGAGCTCGGCGTGGTCACCGCGAAGAATCCGGTCGACTGGGCCCGGACCTTCAGCAGGCTCGCCCTCGGCCAAGCGGAGCGGTCGCCTTTCGTCGAGGTCACCCGGGGGACAAAGGTCAAGGTGCGGTTTGGCCGGAAGATCCCGTACGAGCTTGACGGCGGTGCCCGCCGGGCCTGCCGGGAACTACGAATCAAGGTCTGCCCCAGCACCATCACGATCTGCGTCCCGGTGAAGGCCACGGCTGGCTCCGCCGCGGCGGTGGGAGACGAACAGGCATGAACCTCGAACTGCGGCACCGCAGCCTCGCGCCGCTCATCACGGTCACCGTCGCGGCTATGGTCTTCACCATCCTGCTCATCCTGGTACGCCTGCAGTGGCCTCCGCTAGAGTCGGTCGACCACGGGGCCGCAGCCGATATCAACAGCCTGATCGCGGGCAACGGCACGCTTGTGACCGTGGTCAAGGCGGTTACCTGGCTCGGCAGCAACGGCGTGCTATGGGCCGTGATCGGGGCCGCGACCGTCATCCTCGCGATCCGCAGGCAATGGCGGCTGGCGGTCTACCTGCTCGTCACCGGCGCAGGCGCGCTGATCCTGGATCCCATCCTCAAGTCGCTCGTCGGCCGGCTGCGCCCCCTGGTGGCGCACCCGATCGCCCACGGCACCGGCAATAGCTTCCCCAGCGGGCACTCGCTCGGCTCGATCGTCTGCTACGGAGCGATCCTTCTGGTCTTCCTGCCCGCCGCCCGCGGCCGATGGCGCACCGTTTTCATCACCGTGACCGCGGCGCTCACCGTCCTGATCGGGATCAGCCGGATCCTGCTCGGCGTGCACTACCTGTCCGACGTCCTGGGTGCCTGGGCGGTCGGCATAACCTGGCTCGGAGTCACGGCCCTCGCCTTCGAGCTGACCCGAAGTGCCGCTGGCCAGCCGGTCACCGGCCCGGTAACCGAAGGACTGGAACCCGAGGCCCGCGCCGACCTCAAGCCGGCCCAGCCAGAACCCGCCGCGGGTCGTCGCTGCGGTCGCGTCGCCGCCGCAGTCGTGGTGGCATGGGTCCTGATCCTTGGCCTCATTGTCGGCGTCGGCGAGCTGATCACCAAGAACGGCAATGGCAACGTGCTGGGTGACCGGACGATCCCGCATTGGTTCGCCGCGCACCGCGCCGCCAGCTGGACCCACTGGAGCCTGATCTTCACCACGCTCGGGGCCACCCAAGCGATCCTCATCGTCGCGCTGGCGACCTGCGTGGTGTTCCTCGCCGTCACCCGGCACTGGCGGCCGGTGATCTTCGTGGCCACCGTCATGTTCGGCGAACTTGCCGCATTCCTCGCCGCCGCCGCCGTAGTCAGGCGGCCCAGGCCGGATGTCACCCAGCTCGACCGGCACCTGCCCACCTCCGCCTACCCGTCCGGGCACGAGGCCGCCACGTGCTGCCTCTATGTCGCCGTGGCGATCCTGGTTATCGGCCACGCCCGCGGCTGGTGGCGATGGCTGTTCCTCATCCCGGCCATCGCCATGCCCGTCCTGGTCGCGCTTTCCCGCATGTACCGGGGCGAGCACCACCCGACTGACATCCTTGGCAGCCTCCTGTTTTCCGCGCTCTGGCTGACTGCGACCACACTGCTGATCAAGCCGAACGCGGACGGTCAGCCGGGCGGCGGCCGGGCGCCACGCGAGGGAGCCACGGGTCGTCCGAGCGGCGGGCTCGCTGACGCCTCCCAGGGATCTCGCCGGTCAGCGCCGGGACCAGTCTGACGTCGCGGGTGCCGCAACGGTCCAGCACCGTACTCGGCCATCGCCGCGACCGGACCCGGCCGGATCCGGACCAATCGCGGTGAGTATCAGATCAGGTTCGCTACCGACCGGCGAGCGGCCGGATCAGTGGTCCCGCAGGGCCTTGACCAGCTCCGCGGATCCTCGCCCACAGCGCATGTGCCGGGACTAGCGCCGGCCGACGTCTCACCCGCGCCAGGGCCACCCGGCCAGCTGGTCCGCGGACGTGCAGCCGCTGGCTCCTAGTCCATGGAGCAGGGCGACCAGCAGGAGCAGGACGCCCGGGAGGAGAACCGCGCCACTGGCCAGCACGACGCCCAGGAGGGTAAGCACTGCGCCGGTAAGCAGGAAAAGGGCCCGCCAGCGGGTCCGCGCGGCGCGGGCGAACCGCATCGTCGGCCCGGCGCGGGCAGGTGCATCCGGGCCGGTGCCTGCAGGCGCGTCACGGATGTCAGGGAGCATCCCGCCCCCCTCCTTCGTGTCGGGAGCCACCAGGGGCTGCCCGGGGAACTTATTCGTTCCCTGCCTGCAGGATAACCGCCGCACGATGACGGGGCACTCGTCGTCGCACTGTGTAATCAGCGCTCGGGCCGAGGTGCGCATGGCCGCCGTTAGGTTGTCCGCGGATGGGAATAGCTATAGGTCGGCCTGATCGAACTGGCAGAACTCAGCGCATGAGGGTCGGCGGCCGGTCAGCTGCCCCGGATGTCACTCGTCAGGGCCTGGCGCGATCTGGGGAGCGGCGGGGCGATAGCTCAACATCCGTCAGCTGACCGATGTTTCGGTTTGCAATTTGCAGCAATATTTTCCGTGCAACCGGCGCCGGGCAGTTCGGTATCTTGCCCGGGCCGTGCCCGGGAGCAGCCGCGCAGGGTAACCAGCGCTGTCTCGGATCAGCTCACTCCGGCCTGCGAGGGAAACCCGATGAACGTGATGGTGCCGCCACCCGTCCGGCCGGGCTGCGCCCGGGCCACGTCCGCTGCCCGCGGGCTTGCGTCGCGGCTAGGGCTGGTAACCGCATTGGGGAGGACCTGATGACCCGCAGGCAGGTGGCGTCCTTGTTCGGGGTGACCTCAGCGGCGGTGGCGACCTGGGCGCGGCGCGGTCGGCTGCCTGTAGATGACGCCGCGACCATCGTGCTCGTTATCGCCTGCATCGTCGTGCCCGGCCAGGTTGCGGTGTTCTGGCTGGGATGGCGATCCGGGCGTCGCGTCGGTCACCGCGGGGAGGTGTGCATCACCCGCCGGATCAGTCCCGCTGTGCGGACGGCAGCCGGAAGGCACCGCGGTGGCCCGGATCACCCAGACTGGCCCTGCCTGCCCCGGCATTGAGATCTCCTGCTCGGCCGGTCCGGTAAGGCAAGCAGCCGAACCGAGAGGGGAACGCGATGCGCGATACCTGGACCTGAAGGCTCAGCGCCGCAGGCCGTGAAGGGTGGCGAAGGCCTCGAGCTGGCGGAGTTGCTCGTTCAGATCGGTCGAGGTTGTGCCGACGACGAGGCGGTCGACGCCCTGGGCGGCGTAGGCCTCGGCACCGCTGCGCTCCAGGTCGATCGAACCCCAGCGGGTGTACTCGAGAACCCCCGGGTCGCGGCCCTCGGCAAGAGCGGTCGTGTGCATCAGTTCGATCTGAGCGAGCCGTTCGGCCGGGGTCAGCCGGCCGCCAGGGAAGAACCCGTCGCCTCGCCGGCCGGCGCGGCGGGCGGCGGCCGCGCTCGAGCCGCCGACGTGGATCGGCAGCATCTGCAGCGGCTTCGGATAACTGGTCACGTTCTCGAACGAGTAGTACTCGCCATCGAAACTCGTACCGGCGGCGTCACCCGCCCACAGAGCGCGCAGGACGTCGATCGCCTCGTCGGCACGGCGGCCCCGGGTCGCGTAATCGACTCCGACGGCGGCGGCCTCGCCCGGGAGGCTGCCGACCCCGATCGTGAGCAGGCGCATGCGCCCGCAGGAGAGCACGTCGATCGTCGCCAGGCGCTTGGCCAGCCCCACCGGGTGGTGGAGGGGCAGCAGCAGCACGCCCGTGCCGAGCAGGATCGTCGTCGTCGACGCGGCGACGAAGGCCAGGCACTCGAGAGGGTCGGCGATCGGCAGATCAGGCGCGAACTCGACCTCGCCGACCCGCGCGCCCGGGTAGAGCGTGACGTGCTCGGGCACGTAGAACGACTCGAAACCCAGGTCGTCGGCGTGGCGGGCGATCGCCTTCAGGTTCGCCGGGTCGGTGCCCGCGAAACCGGTGTTGTAATTGAGGCCGAATTTCACGCCTCCAGTTTCTCCCATGCCAAGACGATCGACTGGGTCGACGTGCCGATCAGGTCGTGCGCCGGTCCTTTATCGCGCTCGGCGCGTGATGACGCCCTCCCAGGGACCCAAGACGCCTGGCCAATCGGCCGGCCGCGTCCCCGCGGTGGTCAGCAGCACCTCGCCGGCCGCGGCCGACCCAGGGGTCGGCACAAGGGCCGGCTGGCCGGTAAAGTTCGCGGCGACCACCAGGGAGCCGACCCGGTACGCCCACAGGCCGTCGGGCGTGGGCAGGTTCTCGAACTCGGCGATACCGCCGCCGAGCTCGGCCCGCCGGAGCGCGAGCAGCCGCCGGCAGAGCCCCAGCGTGGAATCGGGGTCATCGCGCTGGTCAGCGACGGTGCTGACCGGGTGGTCCGCCATCGGGAGCCACGGCGTCACGCCCGGTGAGGTGAAGCCGCCGCCCGGCGAGCCGTCCCACGGCATCGGGGTCCTGGCCCGGTCCCGGTCGGCGCCGGAGGCCACGTCCAGGGTCGCGTTGTCGCGGCGCAGCGCGACCGGCACCTCGACGTCGGTCATGCCGATCTCGTCGCCGTAGTACAGCACGGCAGTGCCGGGCATGGTGGCCAGCACGAGCAGCGCGAGCCTGACCTTGCGCTCGTCGCCGCCGCACCAGCGGCTGGGGAACCGGCCCAGGTCGTGGTTGGAGGCCATCCACACCGGGCATGCGCCGGGCGGCAGCGCGGCCAGCGTCTGCTCCACGATCTCCGCCAGCCTGGACGGGTCGAACATGGCGAAGGCGAAGGGGAAGTTGAACCCGAGCTGCAGCTCGTCGTGGTCGCCGTAGTAGGCGGCCAGCCGCTCAGGCTCGGCGACCCACGTTTCGCCGAGCAGCAGCCGCGCAGGCGAGTAGCTTTCGGCGATCTTGCGCCAGTCGCGGTAGACGCCGTGCGTCTCCGGCCGGTTGACGTTATAGACCAGGCGCAGGCCGAACGAGCCGTCGAGCAGGCTGTCGCTGGTGGCCGGCGGGTTGTCGCGCAGTTCGGCGTCCTTGTACAGCCCGTTCGCCACGTCGATCCGGAACCCGGCGACCCCGCGCTCGAACCAGAAGTCCAGGATGTCACGGAACTCCCGGTGGACCGCGGGCTCCCACCAGTTCAGGTCCGGCTGGCCCGGCAGGAAGTTGTGCAGGTAGTACTGGCCGCTCTCATGCCACTGCCAGGCGGGCCGGCCGGTGAAGTCGAGCCAGTTGTTCGGCGGCCCGCCGTCCGGTCGCGGGTCGGCCCACACGTAGTAGTCGCGGCGCGCGGCATCCCGGCTCGCTGCGGCCTCGACGAACCAGGGATGCGCGGAGCTGGTGTGGTTGGGCACCAGATCGAGCAGCACCCGCAGGCCCCGCCGGCCGGCCTCGGCGATCAGCTCGTCCAGGTCGGCCAGCGTGCCCAGCTCGGGGTGGACGCCGGTGTAGTCACTGACGTCATACCCCCAGTCCTCGTCCGGCGAGGGCATGGTGGGAGACAGCCAGATGGCGTCCACCCCGAGCCAGGAAAGGTGATCCAGGCGCTCGATGATGCCGCGCAGGTCGCCGTACCCGTCATCGTTGCTGTCACGCCAGGACCGCACGTACAGCTGGTAGATGACGGCGCCGTGCCACCACGGCGGGTCCGACCCCGAATCCTGCGCTCGGCTCACCGTCCTCCTAACTCCGGATGGCCAGTCCGGTCTGCGTGTCGAAGAACTGCATGTCTTCGACGTCGACGGAGAAGGTCATCTTGTCGCCGGGCTTGACCGGGCTCTTGGCCTCGACGCGGGCCACGCCCTCGCCGGACTTCACGGCCGCGGCCTCGTCTTTATCGACCGCACCCTCGGCTATGACCCGGTGCGCGTCGATAGTGAAGTGGACCACCAGTTCCGAGCCGAGCGCCTCGACCAGGTCCACGTCGCCGACGAGCTTCGGGCCGGTTGTCTCCGGGCTCGCCGCGCGCAGGTGCTCGGGCCGCATGCCTATCACGACGTCCTTACCGACATAGGAACGCAGCGCCGGGCGCTTCAGCGCCACGGCATCCGGCAGCATGATCGACTGGGAGCCTAGCTTGACCGACCGCACGCCCTCGCCGACGACGGCGTCGTACAGGTTCTGGGCCGGCGAGCCCATGAAGCCGGCCACGAAGATGTTGTCCGGGTTGTCGTAAAGGTTCTGCGGGGTATCGACCTGCTGCAAATGGCCGTCCCGCATGACGCTGACCCGGTCGCCCATGGTCATCGCCTCGACCTGGTCGTGCGTGACGTAGATGGTGGAGACCCCCATGCGCCGCTGGATACGCGCCACCTCGGCCCGCATCTGCACCCGCAGCTTCGCGTCCAGGTTCGACAGCGGCTCGTCCATCAGGAACACCGAGGGGTCACGCACGATGGCCCGCCCCATGGCGACCCGCTGGCGCTGGCCGCCGGACAGCTGCCCCGGCTTGCGGTCCAGCCAGTCGGTCAGGCCGAGGATGTCGGCCGCGTCGTTGACCTTCGCCTTGAGCTGGTCCTTAGGCAGGTGGCGCAGCTTGAGGGCGAAGCCGATGTTTTCCGCCACCGTCATGTGCGGGTACAGCGCATAGTTCTGGAAGACCATGGCGATGTCGCGTTCCTTGGGGCTCTCGTCGTTGGCCTCCTTGCCGCCGATGCGCAGGATGCCGCTGGTGATGTCCTCAAGCCCGGCGACCATCCGCAGCGCGGTGGTCTTGCCGCAGCCCGACGGGCCGACTAGCACCATGAACTCGCCGTCGGCGATGTCCAGGTTGAGGTCTTTGACGGCGTGGAAGCCGTTCTCGTAGACCTTGTTGAGGTTCTCCATGCTTACCGGGGCCACGATGACTCCTTACCGGGCGCCTGCCCATGACTAGAGGACTTGCTCATCCCTTCACCGCGCCCGAGGTCAGGCCCGAGATCACGAACTTGCGGAAGATGAAGACCAGGATGCCGATAGGCACCACCGCCACCACGCTGGCGGCGAAGATGGTCCCGTACGGGACCGTGAAGACCGTGCCGAACTCCGCGATGCCCACCGGGATGGTCCGGTAATTATTTTGGCTGTTGAAGGTGAGCGCGAACAGGAACTCGGTCCAGCAGGCGGTGAAGCAGAAGATGGCGGCCGTGAAGATGCCCGGCAGGGCCATCGGCAGGATGATGGTCCAGAGCGTCCGCAGCGGCCCGGCGCCGTCGATCCGGCCGGTTTCCTCCATCTCCCTGGGAATGCCGAGCATGTAGTTGCGCAGGATCCAGATGGCGAACGGCAGGTTGAACGCCGTATAGACGAGGATCAGGCCCTGATAGCTGTTCAGCCAGTGGAGATCGCGCAGCAGCAGGTACAGCGGCGCGACCACGGCGATCGCCGGGAAGACCGAGATGATCAGCAGCGTCACCATCAGGGTGAACTTCCCCCGCATCGGCAGCCGGCCGAGCGCGTAGCCGGCCATGGTTCCGATGATCAGCACCAGCGCCGTGGCGAACAGCGTCACGATGAGCGAGTTGCGGAAGTAGATGCCGAAGTCTTCCGGGCCGAAGGCGTCACGGTAGTTCGCCAAAGTGACCGGGTTCGGGAAGTACTGTGGCGGGCTGTCCCCCAGGTTGGCCGGCGTCTTGAAACTGGAGGCGATCAGCCAGTACAGCGGCAGCCCGACGAAGAGCACGACGAAGAACGCCGAGATGTTGACGCCGTTGATGACCCGGTGCCAGCCGGTTCGCTTGCGATTGCGCATTAGTTTTCCTTCCCGACCTGGACTCGGAAGGTCCGCAGCGAAAGCAGGCAGCCGAGCAGCACGAGGAGCGCGCTGGTGACGGCGACCGCCGCGCCCGGCCCGAAGGCGAGGTTCTTGAAGATCGCGTCGTAGCCCAGGATGGCCAGCGAGGTGGTCGCCGTGCCCGGGCCGCCGCCGGTCAGCACATAGGGCAGGTCGAACAGCCCGAACGCCTGCAGCACGCGGAACATCACGGCCAGCGCGAGCGTGGGCCGCAGCAGCGGGACGGTGATCCGCCAGAAGGTGGACCAGCCCGATGAGCCGTCCACCTCGGCCGCCTCGTAGACATCCCCGGGCAGCATCACCAGGCCGGCCAGCACGATGATGGCCACGAACGGGGTGGTCTTCCAGATGTCGGCGATCATCAAGCCGATGATGGCCGAGTCGTTCTGGCCGAGGATGTTCGGGTGGCCGAGGCCGACCGCGGTCAGGAGAGCATCGGCCACGCCGTAGGTTCCCTGGTAGATGTAGCCCCACAGCTCGGCGTTGATGACGGTGATCATCGACCAGGGGATCAGCAGCAGCGCCATCATGAATCCGCGCCCGGCGACCATCCGCTCGAGCACGAGCGCGATCAGGGTGCCGATGGCCAGCTCCACGATGACGGTGATGAGCGTGTAGATGATCGTGAAGGCGAGCGCGTAGTGCCAGGTCGAGTTCTTGAGCACCAGCGAGTAGTTGCTGGTGGTAAAGCCATTCAGGGCGACGCCGTTGCCCGACACCGTCGCGTTCGAGAAGCTCAGCACCACCGAGTACACGATCGGGAAGATGGTGACGGCCCCGACGAAGATCAGGGCGGGAGCGGTGAACGTCCACCCCAGCCTGGCCATTCTTTTACGGTTGACGTCCGGGCGACCGACGAGGGGCGCGGACGCCGCGGTTGGTTCAGCGGCACTTGAGACGGTGGCCATTTGTCACGCTCCTTATCCATGATCACCTCGGCCAGCCCACGTGATCCTTTTAGCACGTATGGTCGCCCAGGGCTAGGGGCCTTATGGCAGCCCCCAGCCCTGGGCGCTGGCGGTCTGGTTAGAGTCCGCCGCTGGTAGTGCTGAGTGCGGTGGTGGCCTGCGATTGGGCCGCGGACATCGCCGCGGAGGGCGTGACCGAGCCGGCCAGCGCCGCGTTGACGTTGGTGTAGATGGCGGTGCTCAGCGCCGGGTAGTTAGGCGTGCCCGCGGGCCGCGGGACCAGCTTGGTCTTGCTGACGATGGCGAACACCGGGTTCAGCGCGGCGGTGCTGGGGGCGTCCCGCACCGCGGTGGTGGTGGGGATTTCGCCGTAGTCGGCCGCCAGGATGTTCTGCGCCGTGGGGCTGGCCAGGAACTTGATGAAGGTCAGGTCGGCGGCGACGTTCTTGCTGTGCGGGTTGATGTACATGTTCCAGCCGCCGATGTTGGAGTACCCAGGGGTTGGCTGGCCGGCGAACGCCGGCATCGGCTCCACGCCGACCTGGCTGGCCGTGAGCTTGCCGCCAGCGGCCGGGCTGATGGCGGCGGAGTAGGCGTAGTCCCAGTTCCGCAGGAACGCGGCTTGGCCGGTCTGGAAGGTGGCCATCGCCTGCGGCTCCTGGAACGTGGTGATTGCCGCCGGGGTGACCCCGCTGGTGATCAGGCTGCGCATGAAGGTGACTGCCTTGATTGCCGCCGGTGAGTCCAGGGTGGCCGCGGTGTAGCCGGTGTTGGTCGCGGTGCCGCCCGCGGACGCCAGGTACTCCATGAAGTTGCAGGTCAGGCCCTCATACGAGGCGCCCTGCCAGACGAAGCCGTACTTGACCAGCCCGGCCTTCTGCAGCTTCTGGGCGTCGCTTTCCAGCTGCTCCCAGGTCGTCGGCGGCGACAGTCCCTCCTTGGCCAGCAGGTCCTTGCGGTAGTACATGAAGCCCTGGTCCTCGAACAGCGGTGAGCCGTAGACCTTGCCCTTGTAGCTGGCGCCCGCGACTAGCCCGGGGGCGAACTGCGCGAAGTAGCTGGGCGGCAGGTAGTCCGACAGCGGCACGGCGAGCTGGTGCGCGCCGAACTGGGCGGGCCAGATCACGTCGCCCATGAAGACGTCCGGAGTGGACGAGCCGCCCGAGATCTCCGTGGCTAGCGTGGCCCGGTTGGTGTCGGTGTTCGTCGGCGCCGACACCAGCGCGACGTGGATGTTCGGGTACACCTTGTTGAAGGCGCTGATCAGCACCGTCCGGGTGTCGCCGTGCGAGTTGGTCGTGATGGGGCTCGCCGACCACACGATCGAGCCCGACGTGGCCGAGCCGGCAGCTGCCGACGTGCCGCTGGACGCCGAACTGGTGCTGGTGCTGGCAGCACCACTGCTGCTGCTGCTACTACTGCTGCAGCCGGCTACGGCCAGGGCCCCGACGGCCCCCACCATGGCCGTTAGCTGCCAGCCCTTCAGAAGGCGTCTTCCGGGATATCTGCGCGATCCCATACTTCCTCCACTTTGAGTAGAAACTTCGTAACTCTATGTAATAGAACTTGCGGTTTCACGCCTGGCCGTACGTCGGCCCTACGCCTTCCGAATTCCCTCCTGGCCTGCGGGTTTGATCAGCAGGCCAGGGCTGGCCGACCCCCGTGCGGTCAGCCCTGGCGGCCTTAGCCGTCGCGGATGATCTGGGTCAGCTGCCCAGCCAGTTCCGCCAGCGCCTCCTGTGGGTTCTTCTGGTGTGTCAGGGCCTCGTAGACCGTGCTCGAGATGGCCAGGCTGGCCTGGTCGTAGTTGGTGATCGCCGGGCGCGGCTGGGCCGAATTGATGGCCTGCTCGAGCACGGGCAGGTAGTGGTAGCTGCTGATCAGGCTCTTGTCGGTATAGAGCTGGGTCCAGACCGGGGGAAACGACCCCTGCTCCAGCATCTGCCGCTCGTTGGCCAGGTCCGTCATGTACTTGATGAAATTCAGCGCCGTCCGCTGGTGCTGGGAGTACGCGCTGATCGCCAGGTTGGCCCCGCCCAGCGAACTGGAGCCGGCGCCGTCCAGGCCTGGCAGCGCCACGATGCCGAACTTCCCGTATACCTTGTTCTGCGGTCCCGGCACGGACAGCGCCGCGTATACGTCGGGCCAGTTATCCAGGAACAGGAACTTGCCGGCCTCGAACGCGTTCTGGGCCGACTCCTCCTCGTAGGTGAGCGTGACCTTCGGGATCCAGCCCTGCTGGAACCCGTTCACGAGGAACTCGAGCCCTTGGAGCGCTTTGGCTGAGTCCACGGTGACTCTGGTGCCCTCGGGGGAGAGGATCGACCCCCCGGCCGACTGGACGGCCTCCGCGAAGTTCACCGTGAGCCCTTCGTACGGGGCGAACGTGCCCGCGTACCCGTAAAGACCGTACTTCGGCGCCACGGTCTCGGCGAGTTGCTGCAGCTGGGCCCAGGTCTTGGGGGGCTGCTTACCCGCCTTGGCGAGGATGTCCTTGCGGTAGTAGAGGAGATCCGCGTTGCTGTAGTCCGGCACCGCGTACAGCCGGCCCTGGTACATAGCGGTGTCGACGGCCGGCTTGAGGAAATCGCCGAGCGGGAACTGACCCTGCGGCAGCGGGATGATCCAGCCGTTGGAGGCGAACTCGGCGGTCCAGATGACGTCCATGTCGATGACGTCGTACTCGTCACTTTTCGCCTGCAGGTTCGCGACCAGCTGGGCCAGCTGGTCGTTGGACGCCGCAGGCAGCAGCAGCAGGGTGACCTTCTGGCTGGGATTTTGCTGGTTCCATCCGGTGATCACGCCCTGCAGCCAGCCTGGGTTGTCCTTGCCGATGGCGAAGGTAATCGGGCCGATCCCGTTCGTCGACGGAGCCGACCCGCTCGACGATGCGTCACTCGACGTGCACCCCGCGGTGAGCAAGAGTCCCGCAACGACGAATGCGATACCGGGCATCGCACGCATCATCGCAGGCCTCCACCCAAATTACCCAGGGCCATGTTAAATTCGTACATGCATGTTATGCACCGCCGTTAGGTATATGTCAACAGCATCACATAACGAGTCCGACATGTTTCGCGGGGTCCGGGCGAAGCGCGTCATAGGCGGCGGGGGACTGCAGCCACCTGCGGTGTTACCCCCCTGTATCGGCTTTATCCGTGGCACTAGGCCTTACTGACGAGTAGTGCAAAGTTGTAATCTGAGCACGGGCCCTTGCGGGGCCCATGGAGGTGACGGGATCGTGCGGCAGCCCTTGCTGGCCCTGCTCGCCAAGGAGCCGGCTCATGGTTACGAGCTGAAGCTCGCGCTTGAACAGACCTTCGGCCAGGCGTATCCGTCGCCGAACATCGGTCAGATTTACGTCACGCTGAAGCGCCTCGAGCAGGACGGGCTGGTCCGCAGCGAGGACGTCGAGCAGACCAACCGACCCAACAAGCGCGTCTACGAGCTCACCGCGGCAGGCCGGCAAGCGCTGCGGGCCTGGGTCGGCGAGCCCAGCGACGGACCGCGCGTCCGCGATGAGTTCTTCGCCAAGCTGATTTTGGCGCCGATGGCGGGACTGGCGGACCGGATGGAGCTCATGAACTCCCAGCGCAGGCATTATCTCGGCATAATGCGTAACCTGACCGAGCTGCAGGCCGATACCGATCCTGCGGACACCACCGCCCGGCTCCTGATCGAGGGTGCCGTCCTGCACCTGCAGGCGGACCTCGACTGGCTGGAAAGATGCCAGGAGGAACTTGTGTGAGCCGTTCAGCGCCGAAAGGCTTGCCCTCGCCGCCCACGCAGTCGACCGCCTCCTCAGCCTTGCTGAGGACGTCCAAGCTCGTGAAGGTCTACCGGGCCGACGGAGTCACGGTGGAGGCCGTCCGGGGTGTGGATATCGAGCTCGCCATCGGCGAGTTCGTCGCCATCATGGGGCCGTCCGGCTCGGGCAAGTCCACCCTGCTGCACGTTCTCGGCGGCCTCGAGCCCGCCACGAGCGGCGAGATCTGGCTGCGCGGGCAGCGCGTGGACCGGCTGTCCATGGCCGCCTGGGCCGTTTTGCGGCGCCAGCACATCGGCTTCGTGTTCCAGTTCTTCAACCTGCTGTCCAACATGACGGTTGCCGACAACGTGGAGTTGCCCGCGCTGCTCGCGGGTGCGACTCCGCGGCAGGCCAGGAAACGCCGCGAAGAGCTGCTGGCCGAGCTCGGCATCACCGACAAGGCGGGCGCCGCCCCGGCCCGGCTGTCCGGCGGGGAGCAGCAGCGCGTCGCGCTGGCCCGTGCCCTGGCCAACGAGCCGAGCCTGCTGCTGGCCGACGAGCCGACCGGCAACCTGGACAGCTCCAACACGCGCGACGTGGTCCGGCGGCTCCGCCGGGCGCACGCCGGCGGCCAGGCGATCCTGATGGTCACCCACGACGCCCGGGTCGCGAGCCTGGCCGACCGGGTAATCAACCTGTTCGACGGGATGGTGGCCGACGACGCCAAGATCGTGCCCATCCGGCGCACCGTGAACGGCGTCGGTGACGTCCTGGAGCTGAGAGGCTGAGACCTGATGCGAGGCACACTCCGGTGGGCCCGCGCTGACCTGCGGGCCCGGCGGGGTCAGGCCCTGGTCACGGTCGCCGTCGTCGCCGGGGTGGTGGCCTCACTGTTCCTCGCGACCATGCTCCTCCAGGGTGCGGTCAACCCCTGGCAGCAGCTGTTCGCCCGGACCCGAGGCGCGGACGTGCTGATCTACTTCGCCAGCGGCACCGACACCAGCGAGCTGCGCTACGTGGCCGGCATTGAGAAGGCCGGCCGGCCCTACCAGGCCGCCTCGGCGACGCTCCAGCAGGAAGCGGTCAGGTCGCCGGTCGAGCTCCGGGCCATGACGCCCGTGCCGCCCGAGATGTCCGCACCGCTCGTGGTGGCCGGAACCTGGCTCCGGTCCTCGGCCCCGGACGGGGTGGTCCTCGAGGCGTCGTTCGCCCAGGCGGTGCACGTCGGGGTCGGCGACCAGATCACCGTGTATGGCATCGACGGGACTACCGTAAAGATGCGGGTGATCGGCCTCGCGGACACCGCCGACCAGGGCTTTTACCCGCAGTGGACGCCTGGCCTTATCTGGGTGCAGCACCGGCTGCTGACCCAGGTCGAGCCGCGTGCGAGCGAGACCCATGAGATCGTCGACCTGCGTCTGTACGACAACTCCGCGGTCGCCACCGGCCAGGTCGTGCAGACCATCTGGAACCTCTACAACGGCTCGAACGAGAACTCAGCCGTCGAGCGCTACTCCACCTGGCAACAGGTGAAGGACTCGATGGCGAGCAACGACCGGCTGCTCGGGCTGCTGCTCGCCCTGTTCGGGATCATCGCCCTGGTGGCCGCTCCGTGCGCCATCGCCAACGTCACCGCGGGCCGCGTCCTGGTCCAGCGGCAGGACCTCGCGATGCTGAAGGCGCTCGGGTTCACGCCCGGGCAGGTGGTCCGGATGCTGCTCGCCGAGCAAACCCTGCTCGGGGCGGCCGGGGCCGCCCTCGGGCTGATCGCCGCGCGGATCATGACCTCGCCGGAGTTCGTCAGGCCGCCGGACGGCACGCCGGTGGGCCTCGCGCCGCTCACCGGCGCCTGGATGACGCTGATCGGGGTGGGTACCGTGCTCACCGTCGCGATCGCCACCGTCATCCCGGCCTGGTGGGCCGGCCGGGTCTCGCCGGTCGCCGCGGTCCAGCCGAGCCCGCCCCGCGGGCATCTGTCGCTGATCGCCCGGCTCGGCCTGCTCGTCCACCTGCCCGCCGCGCTGGTGCTCGGGGCCAGGGACTCGCTCACCCGGCGGCTGTCCGCCGGACTGACCGTGTTCGGCCTGGCTATCCCGCTGGCGATGATTACCATCGCGCTGACCTGCTGGTCGACCATTGACGGGTTCACCGGCAACCCGGGCAAGATCGGTCTCGCCTCGGCGGTCACGGTCAGCCAGGGCGGCCTGGACAACAAGCAGATGCTGACCCTGATCAGCCAGGACCATCAGGTGCTCGCGTCCTATCCCGGCGCTCAGTTCGTCACGCTGCTGCCGGGCGACAATGGCACCTTCATCGCCCGGGCCATGGGCACCTCGAGCCGGCCCTACCCGTTCCAGGCCGTGCAGGGGCGGATGTTCCACGCGGCCAACGAGGCGGTCGCGGGCCAGGGCTTCCTCGACCTGATGCACATCGCGGTGGGCGCGTGGATCAAGCCGACGATCGACGGCGTGCCGCTGATCCTGCACATCGTCGGCCGGACGATCGAGCCCGACAACAACGGGGACGTGCTCGACTTCGGGCTCGACGCGCTGAACGACGCGGGCAGCGCACCGCCGCAGCTGGTCTACAACCTGATCCTGAAGCCCGGGGTGCCGGCCGCCGCGGTCCGGACCAGGCTACTCGCCGAGTCGCACGGCCAGCTCGACGTACAGACGGTGGCCAACCCGGCCAGCGGGCTCCGGGTATTGCAGCTGGTGATCGCGGTCTCGGTGGTCATCCTGGCGGTGATTGGGCTCGCCAACCTGCTCACCGCGACCGTGGTCGGGATGCGGGACCACCGGCACGAGGTGGGCGTGCTGGCGGCCATGGGCTTCACGCCGCGCCAGGTGATGGCGACCCTGGTGGTCAACACGATGATCCTGACCGTGGTCGGCGTGACCGGCGGCACCGTGGCCGGCCTGGTGATCGCCCCGCGGCTGATCGACATGCAGGGCCAGACGAGCGGCATCGGATCCGGCATCGCCGTCAGCCTGGGCGCGTTGGCGATCGCGGAGATCCTGGCCGTGGCGCTCGCCATCGCCACAGCCGCGGCGCTGTTCCTGGCCCGGCGCACGACCAGGGACTCGGGCTCCGCCCACCTGCACCGCCCGGTCCGCCCGCCGAGGTCCAGGCCCGCGCAGCCGACCCGCTAGCCGCCCCTGCAACGCTGCGGCCCCGCTGGACGATGACCTAGCGAAGGCGGCTGACGTGGGGCACCCCCGAGCCCATGTCAGCCGCTTGGCCTGCCTTCCAGATGGCGGGATTTCTCGCCGGCGGGACGGTAAGCCGACTACTCGGGGCACCCGGTTGCGGGTAGCGTTCGGGTATGACGACGAATGCGGCGCCGTTCGGCCAGATGATGACGGCGATGATTACTCCCATGACCCCCGACGGGACCGTCGACTACGACGGGGCCGCCCGCCTCGCCGACTATCTCGTCACGGACATGCGCAACAACGGCCTGGTCGTGAACGGCACTACCGGCGAGGCGCCTACCACGACCGACGCGGAGCAGGAACGCCTGCTCCGGGTGGTGCTCGAGGCGGTGGGCTCGCGGGCCAAGGTGGTGGCCGGGGTCGGCACCAACGTCACCGCCCACACCATCGAACTGGCCCGTACGGCCGAACGAGCCGGGGTGCACGGCTTGCTCGTGGTTACTCCGTACTACAACAAGCCGCCCCAGCCCGCGCTCGAAGCCCACTTCACCGCGGTCGCCGACGCCACCGGCCTGCCCATGCTGGTCTACGACATCCCAGGCCGGACCGGCGCGGCAGTCGCCACCGAGACCCTGATCCGGCTGGCCGCCCACCCCAGGATCGTAGGGGTCAAGGACGCCAAGGACGCCCCGGGGGCCACCTCGCACGTGCTGGCCAAGACCGATTTCGTCTATTACTGCGGCACCGACATGCTGAACCTGCCATGGCTCTCCCTCGGCGCGGTCGGTTTCATCAGCGTGGTCGGCCACGTGGTCGGCGACCGGCTACACGAGATGATCGACGCGTTCGATGCGGGCGACGTGCGGCGGGCCCGGCAGCTTCACTACGAGCTCGTGCCGGTATACGACGGGATGTTCCGCAACCAGGGCGCGGTGATGACCAAGGCGGCGCTCGACCTGCTCGGCCGCCCGGGCGGCGCGGTGCGCGCCCCGCTGCTGGCCGCCACCGACGCGGAACGACATCAGCTGGCGCTTGACCTCACCGCAGGCGGCGTGAAGTTGCCCGGGGCAGAGCTGTCAGGGACCGGGCTGCACGGGACCGGCGCGTGAGCCACCCGCATCCGGACCTCGCCGCGCCCGCCAAACTCGCGCGCAACGGCCTGCGCATTGTCCCGCTCGGCGGGCTCGGCGAAATCGGCCGGAACATGACGGTCTTCGAGTACCGCGGCCGCCTGCTCATCGTGGACTGCGGCGTGCTGTTCCCCGACCCCGACCAGCCCGGCGTGGACCTGATCCTGCCGGACTTCGGCTATCTGGACGGGCGGCTAGACCAGGTGGAGGCGCTCGTCCTCACGCATGCCCACGAGGACCACATCGGCGCGATCCCGTACCTGCTCAGGCAGCGTGCCGACATCCCGCTGGTCGGCTCGAGACTGACCCTGGCCCTGGTACAGAGCAAGCTGGCCGAGCATCGCCTCGACCCGGTCACCATTGAAGTGGCCGAGGGGGACCGCAGTTCGTTCGGCCCGTTTGACTGCGAGTTCCTCGCGGTCAACCACTCGATCCCGGACGCACTCGCCGTGGCCATCCGCACCCCGGCCGGCCTGGTGCTGCACACCGGTGACTTCAAGATGGACCAACTGCCGCTGGACGGCAGGCTCACCGACCTGGCCGGCTTCGCGCGGCTCGGCAGCGAGGGCGTCGACCTGCTGATGGCCGACTCGACCAACGCCGAGGTGCCCGGCGTGGTGACCTCCGAGCGGGAGA
>JBAUAY010000824.1:0-2687 GCA_049676235.1 Streptosporangiaceae bacterium | reverse complement strand
GCAGCCCCCCAGGCCGCAGCCCCCAAGGCCGCAGCCCCCAAGGCCGCAGCCCCCCAGGCCCCCGAGCCCGCAGCCCCCGAGACCGCAGCCCCGAAGGCCCCGGCCGCCAAGAGCGCGCCGAAGCCGGCCGCCCCGAAGCCCAGCCCGAAGGCCACGCCCGCGGCGCGTACCCCGAGGTCCACGGCGACCAAGAGCGCGCCGAAGCCCCCGACCGCCCGCCCCGCGCCGAAGAGCACCGGCACCAACTAAGGCGCCCGCGACCCGGCCGTCACCGGCCGGACCGAACCTGCGCTACATATGCCAAGCGTTCCGCTTGACATCCCAATCATGCTTGATATACTTAGCAACAGACGCTTACAGGAGGCAAGACAATGACTAGCAACAACGCTACCCAGGAAATGCAGGACCAGTTCCTGTCCACCGTCCGCCGGAGCCAGGAGATGGCGCTCGACGTGATCAAGACCATGGTGGACACCATCCAGAACATCACCCCGAAGGTCCCCTCGGTTAACGTGCCGTTCGCGGACCGGCTGCCCAAGCCGGAGGACGTCGTGGCCAGCGGTTACGACTTCGCCGAGCAGCTGCTCACCAGCCAGCGGAAGTTCGCCGACGAGTTCGTGAAGGCCACCGCCGCGCTGCTGCCTGGCAACGGCGACTCGAAGACCACCAGCAAGTAAGGCAGGGTTACGCCCGTGCGCGCCGCGCACGCAAGCGCAGCGCCAGCCAGGCTGGATCTCATACGAACCATACGCACCGTACGCGGCAGTCTCGGAACACCGGAGCTGCCGCGTACTTTGCTGTGCGCTTAATTCGAGCATGTCTGACCGACAACCTCGAGCGGACCCGACCCAACAACCTCGAGCAGGTCTGACCCCCGCAGCTACGAGCGGTCAGACTCAGCACGTGCTCGCTAACTTTACTTAGCGCTCCGCTTGACAAGCCAACCAGGTGCTTGGTAAAGTTAGCAGAAGAAGCCACAAGGAGGCAGAAAATGGTAAGCACCCCCACGCAGGACATCCAGGACGAGTTCCTCAGCACGATCCGCAAGAGCCAGGAGACCGTCATCGACGCGATCAAGTCCTGGGTCGAGACCGTTCAGTCCGTCACCCCCAAGATCCCCTCGGTGCAGGTGCCGGGCGCCGACAAGCTGCCCAAGCCCGAGGACGTCGTGGCCAGCGCCTACGACTTCGCCGAGCAGCTGCTCGCCAGCCAGCGCCAGTTCTCGGAAGAGGTCCTCAAGGTGACCACCTCGCTGCTGCCGGGCACCGAAAACAGCAAGTGAGCCACCGCCCCGCCGCAGGAGGCGGGGACCTGTTCTGCCGAATACGCAGAATCAGTACGTGGCAGCGCCGGAACGTCGGCGTTGCCGCGTACTATCTTTAGCATAGAAGGAGGTGCGCCGTGACGGACCCGTGGGAAGCGCAGCGGGAGGCGCTCGGCGCCTTCATCCACGAGCAGCGCAAGCGGGCGAACCTGTCGCTACGCCAGCTCGCGGAGCTGACCAGCCTGTCCAACCCGTACCTGAGCCAGGTCGAGCGGGGCTTGCACCAGCCGTCGGTCCGGGTGCTCAAGGCGATCTCCGGCGCACTCAACGTCTCGGCCGAGACGCTGATGGCCCAGGCCGGCCTGATCGACGCGATAGCCGCCACCGGCCCGGACGGGAAGACCGACGGGACGACGGCCGAACCTAAGGACGTCCCGGACACAGAGGACGCCATCCGCGCCGACGCGCGCCTCGGCGACGAGCAGAAGGCGGCGCTGATCGCGGTCTACCGCAGCATGCTCGGCTCGCTCCCCGCCAGCCAGGGCTAACTTCCCCCCGCCAGGGGCTAAGCCACCGAAGCCGAAGCCGAAGCCGCCTCGGTGACGTGGCGGAGCAGCACGGCCGCGGTCACCGGCCCGACGCCGCCCGGCACCGGGCTCAACCCGCCCGCGACTCCGGCCACCGCCGGGTCCACGTCGCCGGCCATCCCCCCGTCGGCCGTGGCGTTGATGCCGACATCGATCACCGTGGCCCCGGCAGCGACGTACCCCGGCCCGATCAGCCCCGGCCGCCCCGCGGCCACCACGAGAACCTCCGCAACCCGGGTGACCGAGGCCAGGTCCACGGTGCGCGAATGGCACACGGTGACGGTGGCATCGCGGCCGATCAGCAACTGCGCCACCGGCTTGCCCACCACCGCCGAACGGCCCACCACCACCGCCCGGCGCCCGCTCAGCGCCACCTGGTGATGATCGAGCAGCGCCAGCACCGCGGCGGCGGTGGCCGGCGCGAAGGCCGGCAGCCCGGTCATCAGGCGGCCGAGCGAGACCGGGTTGGCGCCGTCGACGTCCTTCGCCGGGTCGATAGCACCGGCCAGGTCGGCCAGCCGCGCCCCGCCCGGCAGCGGCGTCTGCAGCAGGATCCCGTGCACCGCCGGGTCGCCGCTCAGCGTGGTCAAGGCGGCCCGGATCCCGGCCACGGTGGCCTCCTGGGATTCCGGCCGGTCCGGCTCGTTCGGCACCAGATCGGTGACATCGCAGGCGATGCCGGCCTTAGCCGCCGTCCTGGTCAGCGAGCGGACGTACCAGGCGCTGCCCTCGTCGGCGGTGGCCACCACCACCGCCAGCCGCGGCGGTCGGCCCGCGGCGGTGAGCTCGGCCGCCCGGACCGTCGTGGCCGCCCGGATCTCCGCCGCCAGCTCGCG
>JBAUAY010000823.1:0-15234 GCA_049676235.1 Streptosporangiaceae bacterium | reverse complement strand
GGCCGCCGCGGCGAGCACCACCCCGGCCCGCGTGCTCGGCCTCGGCGATCGCACGGGCGCCCTGCGGGCCGGCCTGGACGCCGACCTAGTCGTCTGCGACGAGGAATTCCGGCTACGCGCGGTGATGCGACGGGGCGAGTGGCTGGCTGGGAACCCGGCCGGGATCAGCTCTGCGCGCGCACCGAACCGGTGAGCTTCCCGCTCACCGCGCGGACCTCGCACACCACGGTGCGTTCGCCGGCCTGCCAGGCAGCCTGGTTCGGGTAGACGTATTCCTGGGTCATGGCGGCGGTCGCGAGCTGCGGGTTCAGGTAGCTGCTGAACCGGCTTACGCAGCCGTTGCCCGCCGCTTGCTGGACTGCCGAGGCGCCGGGCCAGGCCCCCTCCGGCAGGCTGAACGTGGCGAACACCTCGGCGTCGTGCGGGGTCGCGCAGGACAACAGGGTGACGTTGAGGCCGTTCGCCGCGGAGTTAATGCACTCGCCCGGCCGCAGCCCGAACACGGCGGCCGGCCGGTAGGTGATCACCGTCTTCGGCCGGAACCCATGAGTGATCACGGCCAGCACGCCCACCGCCACCCCGACGAGCGCGATGATCCCGAGGATGATGCCCGCTACCGCGAGCGGACTGACACCCCGGCTCTCCTCCGTCGCGTCCCAGTCCGGCCCGGCCGGCTCCGCGTCCGTGAGTTCTGCGTCTGCGGGTCCAGCTTCCGCGAGCTCCGCGTCGGCAGGCTCCCCTTGCGCGTCTTCCTCAGGCTCCGCTTCCTTAGGCTCCGCTTCCTTAGGCTCGGCGTCTTCCTTAGGCTCGGCGTCAATAAGCTCCGAGTGGCTTGCCTCGACGAACTCCGTTTCCTCCGGATCCGCTTGCCTCGGCACCGCTTCGGCGAGTTCCCCCTCCAGCGCCGGTACCGGTGTTCCCTCCACAGGCTGAGCACCCGTCAGCCCGGACTTCACCGGTTCCGGAGGGATTTCCTCGTTCACCCCCGTAGGCGCAACCATCCGCCCTCCATCGTGCACATTGCCCGCCACGGTCGGCTCCGCTAGGCCGGCTCTGATCGGACGGCGCACGACCAAGATCGCGAAGTGCGCTTGCTGAGACTACTTCCCACGTATTTGATAACGACACATCGGACAAACCTCTCAAGGTCGCCCCCGACTCCGGTCCCCGGCCAGCACTGGTTTATCCGCCGCACAGGTCTGGTCCGGGACCGGCAGTACCCTGGCGACGTGCGGCTGACCGAATTCTGGACACGGATGAACGCGCAGTTCGGCGAGGGGTATGCGCAGAGCGTGGCCAAGGACTTCGTGTTCGACAAACTCGGCGGGCGCACGGTCGAGCGCGCTCTGGCGGACGGGGCAGACGCCAAGGCCGTCTGGCGGGCGGTCTGCGACACCTTCAAGGTGCCAGAAAACCTGCGCTAAGCGCGCAGCCCCGGCTGCCGAGCGATGCCTAGCCATGACTAAGCGATGCCCGGCTACCAGTCCCGGCCAGCGATTTACCTGCGGGCGGTCTATACCGGGCCCGGTACTGGCCTGATCCCCCGCGAGGCCCGGACCCCCCACGGGGAGGAGGCCGGCCGGTCCCGTCGTGAGCTATCAGCTCGCAAGTCGGCCCTGGTCTGGTCGATCCGAGCTTCAGGCGGAGCCAAATCATGACCGGCCCTGCCGCGTGGCCCCCCCTTGATCTGCCCACCTGGCCCCCGTCGCGGCGGTCGCTGCCCGCCGGATTGGCGGGAGCGGCGGCGCTCGAGCCGCGAGTCGACCAGATGGCTCACGCCTATCATCAAGGCCATCAAATAGACGTACACCAGCGGGGAGATGACCGTTTCGACGAGACCCTGGTTATTGGACAGGATTACGACCGTGATCACGATGGGCAGAATGATCGCGCACGCGGCCAGGCGCAGCACGACCGCTCTTTTACTCACCGCCGGCCGGCGGTGGACCCAGGCGGGCTCCGGCCGCGACCGGGCTCCGGCCGACCCGGCGGGAATGTCGGCGGTGAGCGCGGCCAAGTCCGCGTAGGTCCGTGCGGCGAACGCCTGACCGGCCCGCGCGTCAAGCTCGTCCTTGGTCAGCCGGCCTTCCACGAACGCGGCTTTGAGCTTGTCGACCACCTGCTCGCGATCGGTGTGAGACGCCAGGAAGCGGCCGTAGGCCGCCGCGCCTGGTGCCGTCTGGTCTCCGGGTCCCGTAGTCACCGGCGCCTCCCTGCAAGCACAAACAGGCAAGAAGCGTAACTCGGGCTGTTCTTAGGAGGCCATCCGCCCCGGAGACATGCCATCTTCCCGGCGCGGAACGCCTGGCCCCGACCGTCAGCGGCCGAGCAGGCGCGGGGTGTTGACCTTGTCCGCGGCGATCTTGAGGATCACGCGGCCGTGCGGGCCGATGGGCGCGGCGTAGTCCTGCCCGGTGTACTTGCGCGCCAGCTCGTCGATGTGCCGCCGGGCCTCGTCGCCGGTGACGGTCTCCACCACGTGTCCCCGGACCTCCGCCCAGTCGTAGGGGTCCTCGCTGTGGATCAGCACGGTGATGCGCGGGTCACGGGCGACGTTCCTGGCCCGCTGCCGCTGCGGCTCGGTGTTGACTAGGACGTGCCCGTCGTCGGCGTCGACCCAGGTGAGCAGCGCCTGCGGCTGCCCGCTCGGCATCAGGGTCACCACGGTGGCCAGGTTCTTGCCCTTAGCGAGCCGGGTGACGTCCTCGTCGAGCGGCATCACTGACCTCCTTGCGCTGGTAGTTCCGGGTGCTGCTGATGGTAGCCCCGTCACCCGTCCCAGGCCGGCTCAGGTCCCAGGCCGGCTCCAGGCCCAGGGCAGGCTCCAGTCCCAAAGCCCGCGGACCTGCATTTTCCCGGATTTCTGATGCCGCTTCCGGCGTGTCGTCCATGATCGAATACACGTTCGCTCTATAGTGGTCGAGTGGTGGTGGTTCCCGGCCCCGAAGGCCGGGGAAAACGGCCGCGAAAATCCCCTCGGGCCAGGCGCCGCGTGGTGCCAGGCAGAAATGTCGGTGGCGGCGCGTAACGTGTCCACCGATGACCGCCGGGGGATGTCCGGCGGGACCGAAACTCAGACGACCTGGGCGGTGCGGGAGGTGCCCGCAGGCCCCTAAACCCCGGCAGGGAGTCCCCATGGCAGTAAACGGCAAGTCGAGCCCGGAGCGGGCGGGCGACAGGGAGAAGGCCCTGGAGACCGCTCTCCTCCAGATCGAGCGGCAGTTCGGCAAGGGCTCGGTCATGCGCCTCGGCGACGAGACGCGGGTGCCGGTCGAGGTGATCCCGACCGGTTCGATCGCGCTGGACGTGGCGCTGGGCCTCGGCGGCCTGCCCCGCGGGCGCATCGTCGAGATATACGGACCAGAGAGCAGCGGGAAAACTACCGTGGCGCTGCACGCCGTGGCGAACGCGCAGAAGGCGGGCGGCATCGCGGCGTTCATTGACGCCGAGCACGCGCTGGACCCGGACTACGCCAAGAAGCTCGGCTGCGACACCGACGCGCTGCTGGTTTCCCAGCCCGACACGGGCGAGCAGGCGCTTGAGATCGCGGACATGCTCATCCGGTCCGGTGCCATCGATGTCGTCGTCATCGACTCGGTTGCCGCGTTGGTGCCCAAGGCGGAGATCGAGGGCGAGATGGGAGACAGCCACGTCGGGCTCCAGGCGCGGCTCATGTCCCAGGCCCTCCGCAAGATCACCGGCGCGCTGAGCCAGACCAAGACCACCGCGATCTTCATCAACCAGCTGCGGGAAAAGGTCGGGGTCATGTTCGGCTCGCCTGAGACGACCAGCGGCGGCAAGGCGCTCAAGTTCTACGCCTCGATCCGGCTGGACGTGCGCCGGATCGAGACGCTCAAGGACGGCACCGACGCGGTCGGCAACAGGACCCGCGTCAAGGTCGTGAAGAACAAGATGTCGCCGCCGTTCAAGGTCGCCGAGTTCGACATCCTCTACGGCCTCGGGATCAGTCGGGAAGGCAGCCTGATTGACCTCGGCGTGGAGCAGGGGATCGTGCGCAAGTCGGGGGCCTGGTACACCTACGGGGGCGACCAGCTCGGCCAGGGCAAGGAGAACGCCCGCAACTTCCTGCGGGACAACCCGGACCTAGCTAACGAGATCGAGAAGCGGATCAAGGAGAAGCTCGGCGTAGGCCCGCGCATCGACGCCAACCCTGGGACCCCGAGTGACCCCAGCAACGGCAGCGGCAATGGCCGTGCCGCCAACGGCCGCGCCGCCGCCCCATCAAGCCCATCAACTCCGTCAGCCCCGTCCCGGACTGCCGTCACCGTCCCGGGTGTCACGGTCTAGTCCATGACCCGCAACGGCCGGGCTTCAGGGTCCGGGGAAGCAGCGGCGTCCGAGGCAAAGGCCCGCGACGCTCAGGACCCTGAAGCCCGCGCCCGGCAGATCTGCCTGCGGTTGCTGGCGGCTGCGCCCCGGACCAGGGCGCAGCTGGCCCAGGCCATGCACCGCGGCGGTGTCCCGGACGAAGCCGCCGAGGCCATCCTCGTCCGCTTCACCGACGCCGGGCTGATCGACGACGCCGCGTTCGCCCGGGCCTGGGTCGAGTCCAGGCACCACAGCCGCGGGCTGTCCAAGCGCTCCCTCTCCGCCGAGCTACGGCGAAACGGCGTCGAGAACGAGCAGATCAGCGAGGCGGTCGACACACTGGACCCCGAGCAGGAAGTCGCCACCGCCAGGCGCTTTATCGAGCGCAAGATGGCGAGCACCCGCGGCCGGCCGCCAGAAACCCGGGTCCGCCAGGCGGCGGGCATGCTGGCCAGGAAGGGCTATCCGCCGGGGCTGGCCTTCAGGCTGATCAGGGAAGTCATGCAGGCCGAGGGCGCCGAGGCCGCCATCGACCTAGACGAGCTCAACGAGCCAGACGTCGACCCCTGCGACGACGATCACACCCGCGACGTCGGCTACTGCCTGTAACCCGCCTCCCGGCGGCGGCCGGGAACGTCAGCCCGCGCCGCGCCCGCGCGCCGCCCCCGAACCGTCCCTCCCGGCGCGCCGCATCTCTCCGCATCTCCGCAGGCGGTGCTGCGTGCGCCTAATGTCCGGTTGACGCACCGTTCGCGATGGTCGAAGATACTTTGCTTGATAAAAAGGTTATCAAGCCTTAACCTCACGGCAGCGAGATGTTGTCTCATCCGGCACAGAAAATCCAGCGGAGGCGAAGCGGGCAGATACGGTGTGTAGCCGAAGCTGACGGCGAGATCAGCTCGGGCGGGCGTGGCGTGCGACCGCCCGCACCAGGGCATAAACCCATTACACCCTGGTGCCGAGACGTCACGACACAGTCACAACACAGGGTGCCCCGAGGGCTATGGACGGAAAGGGGTGGCCGTGAGCAGCGGATTGTCGCTCGCGTTCATGGTGATCGGGTTGCTCGCGGTGGTATTCGCGCTCGTGGTCGTCTGGCGCCGGACTCCGGGTACGCCAAGAGCCCCGCTAGCCCAGCCCGCGGACCGCAGCCAGCTCGACAGCGTCGCCCAGGAAGCAGAGCAAATCCGAGCCCGCGCCGAGACCGAGGCCACCGGGATCCTCGAGAGGGCCCGCCAGGAAGCCGAACAGGCCGCCCAGGGCCGCCGCGAAGTCGAGGAAGAGATCCGCGCGGTCAAGGACGAGGTCCGCGAGCTGCGCGGTGACCTCGAGCGCCGCGAAACCCGTCTCGCCGACCGCGAGCAGCGCCTCGATGACGAGCTCAAGCGCATCGAAGACCGCGCCCAGGCCCTCGACCAGCGCAGGCACGACCTCGACCGCCGTGCCGCCGAACTAGACCGGCAGGACGCCGAGCGCAGCAAAGAGCTCGAGCGCGTGGCCGGGCTCACCGCCGAGTCGGCCAGGACCGAGCTCGTCGCCACGATCGAGAACCAGGCCAAGCGGGAAGCGGCCCTGATCGTCCGGGATATCGAGCACGAGGCCAGGTCGGAAGGCGAGAAGCGGGCCCGCAAGATCGTCACCCTGGCTATCCAGCGGGTGGCCACCGAGCAGACGAGCGAGTCCGTGGTCTCGGTGCTGCACCTGCCCGGGGACGAGATGAAGGGCCGCATCATCGGCCGTGAGGGCCGCAACATCAGGGCCTTCGAGTCAGTGACCGGGGTCAACCTCATCATCGACGACACGCCCGAGGCGGTGCTCCTTTCCTGCTTCGACCCGGTCCGCCGCGAGATCGCCCGGCTCACCCTGGAACGGCTTGTCCTGGACGGCCGCATCCACCCGCAGCGGATCGAGGACGCCTACGAGCGCGGCAAGGCGGAGATCGAGCAGCTGTGCAAGCGGGCGGGCGAGGATGCGCTGGTCGAGCTGGGCATCACCGACATGCATGCCGAACTCGTCGATCTCCTCGGCCGTCTGCGGTACCGCACCTCTTACGGCCAGAACGTGCTCCGGCACCTGGTCGAGTCCGCGCACATCGCGGGCATGATGGCCAGCGAACTGCGGATCGACCCGGCGCTGCTCAAGCGCTGCACGGTGCTCCACGACATCGGCAAGGCGCTCACTCACGAGGTCGAGGGCAGCCACGCGCTGATCGGCGCGGAGATCGCCCGTCGGTACGGCGAGCCGGAGGACGTGGTGCACGCCATCGAGGCGCATCACAACGAGGTCGAGGTCCGCACCGTCGAGGCTGTGCTCACCCAGGCGGCAGACTCGATCAGCGGCGGCCGGCCGGGTGCCCGCCGCGAGTCGCTGGAGATGTACGTGAAGCGCCTGGAGCGCCTGGAGCAGATCGCCGGCGACCACGAGGGCGTCGAGAAGGTCTTCGCGATGCAGGCAGGCCGTGAGATCCGGGTCATGGTCAAGCCCGACCGGATCGACGACATCCAGGCCCAGGTGATCGCCCGCGACATCGCCAAGCAGGTCGAGGAGGAGCTCACCTACCCCGGCCAGATCCGGATTACCGTAGTCCGCGAGTCCCGGGCCACGGAATTCGCCCGCTGACCAAGCGGCCGAGGGGTCTGGGGGAAACGGTTTCCCCCCAGGATCGGGGGATCCCGGGGGGTCGTCCCCCGGGGCTAGCAGAGCGGCACCGGCGGGACGCCCGGCGGAGTGAAGCCCATGATCTGGCCGTAGAAGGAGAGTTCGGCCTCCAGGCTGGTCACGATGTTCTCTGCCTTACGGAACCCGTGTGACTCGCCCTCGAAGGTGATGTACGCGTACGGGATGCCGTGTGCGGCCAGGTCCGCCGCGATGGATTCGGCCTGCGCGGGCGGGACGACCGGGTCGTCAAGCCCCTGCAGCAGGAGCACCGGGCAGGTGGCGCCGTTCACGTGCCCGACCGGCGCCCGCTCGGTGTACAGCGCCTCACACTCCGGCAGCGGCCCGATCAGCCCGTCGAGATAGCGCGACTCGAAATCGTGCGTCTGCGCCGCGAACCCGCGCAGGTCGGACGCGCCGAAGTACGACGCCGCCGCCGCGAAAACGGCTCCCCTGGGCCCCCCTTCGGCCGCTGCGATGCCGGAGGTCACGGCGGCCAGGGCCGTCCAGCCGCCCGCGGAGCCGCCGCGGATGCCGAGCCGTTTCCCGTCCGCCTCGCCCGCTTCGGCCAGGGCCAGCGCGGCCGTCATCACGTCGGCCACGTCCACGACGCCCCACTGGCCGCGCAGCCGCTCGCGGTAGGCGCGGCCGTACCCGCTCGACCCGCCGTAGTTCACGTCGATGATCCCGATGCCGCGGCTGGTGAAGAAGGCCTTCTCCAGGTCGAGCCGGGGCACGACCTGAGACGTGGGGCCGCCGTGCACCCAGACGATGTACGGCGGCCGCTCCCCGTCCGGGCCCTGGACCGCGGGGTTGGCCGGCGGGTAGACGAGCGCGTGCACGACCGAGCCGGACGGCCCGGTCAGCCGGGCCGCCCGGGGCGCCGGCAGGTACGCGGCGTCAGGCAGGGAGTCCGCGCCGCGGTTGAGTTCGCGGGCCGCCACGGCTCGCAGATCGCCCGGAGCGGGAACCTCGGCGCTGATCACGGTCATCGGCACCGTCGGGGCGCCTGCGATGCCGGCCACGGTCTGGCCGGCCGCGCGCAGTCCGGAGACAAATACGCTGTAGGGCAGGTCGACGTCGGTGAGCTGGCCCGTTTCCGGATCGAGCACGCCCAGCCGGGTTTCCCCAGTGCCGTGCGCGACGGCGATGCGGCCGTCGCCGAGCACCGCGTACGGGCTCAGGCCCAGCTGCCACAGCGGCCCGGCGAACTCCTCCTCTCGCGGGCACAGCGCTCGCGGGAAGGCCAGCAGGTCAGCCAGGTAGAGGTTCCACCATCCGGACCGGTCGGAGATCGCGTACAGGCTGCGGTCGTCACGCCAGACCGGAGCCAGCACGGACTCGGTGGCGCAGCCCATGATCAGCTGCTGCTGGCTCTTCTCGCTGACCGGTCCGTCGTCGTCGAGCGCCGCGACCCGGAGTTCGGTGCCGTCCCACGGCATCCGGGGGTGATCCCAGCAGATCCAGGCCAGCCGGGTGCCGTCCGGCGACGGCGCTGGGTAGGCGTAGAAGTCCGAACCGCTGACCAGGACCCGGATCGCGGCGGGGTCGTCCGCGGCCGAGCCGTCCAGCGGGACGGCCACGATCGCGCGGGTGATCAAGCCGTGCCCGTCCTGGCCGGCCCCGTCCCGGCTAGCACCGTGCCGTTCCCGCACGCACCACACCTCGGCCCCGTCCGGGGAAAGCACGAAGTCGGCGAACCGGTAGGCGGCGTCCGCACCCGCCGCTGGAGTCAGCGGTTCCGGCTTTGCTGGCCCGGACTGGGCTGGCTCCGCCTGATCCGTTATTCCGCAGCGGTACAGCCGCTGATCGCCGAAGTTCGCGAACACGAACCCGCCCGGCAGCGGCAGGTAGGACTGGCCGCCGTACTCGTGGACGCGCGTCCTGGCGTTCCACGGCATCGGGAGCAGGTCACGGCTGATCCCGTCCGGCCCCTGGCAGACGACGGCCAGCCGCCCGCCCTGTTCGGGCCGCGACTCCTGCCACCACACCCCGGCGGCGTCGATGGTGGGGAAAGCCAGGCCAACCTGCTTGCGCGCCACGTCCGCGCCGTCGATGGGGGAGGGCCATTCGCCGTAGGATGCCGTTTCTGTAGCCATTCGCATACAGATATCATGCCGGATCCGGCCCGCTAAGATCACTGGGCCCCTTGACCTGCTCCGTTCCCTGACCGGACGCCTCTATCCTGGTCCTGTGACAGCAGGCGGCAGGACGTACCAGATCCGTACCTACGGGTGCCAGATGAACGCGCACGATTCCGAGCGCCTGGCGGGCCTGCTCGACGAGGCGGGCTACCAGCGGGCCGGCGACGGCGAGACCCCCGACGTGGTGGTGTTCAATACCTGCGCGGTGCGGGAGAACGCGGCTGACCGACTGTACGGCAACCTCGGTCACCTGCTGCCGCAGAAGAAAAAGGGCCTGCAGATCGCGGTGGGCGGCTGCCTGGCCCAGATGGAGCGCACCCGGATCACGCAGCGCGCGCCCTGGGTCGACGTGGTCTACGGCACCCACAACATGGGCTCGCTGCCCGCGCTGCTCGAGCGGGCCCGGGTCAGGAACGAGGCGCAGGCCGAGTTCGCCGAGACGCTGGAGACCTTCCCCTCGCTGCTGCCCGCCCGCCGTGAGTCGGTCTATTCGGCCTGGGTCGCGATCTCGGTGGGCTGCAACAACACCTGCACGTTCTGCATCGTGCCGAGCCTGCGCGGCAAGGAGAAGGACCGTCGTCCCGGTGACATCCTGGGTGAGATCCGCGCGCTGGTAGCCGACGGAGTGCTCGAGGTCACCCTGCTCGGTCAGAACGTGAACTCCTACGGGGCGGAGTTCGCAGACCGGAACGCGTTCGGCAAACTGCTGCGCGGTTGCGGTGAGATCGAGGGCCTGGAGCGCGTCCGCTTCACCTCCCCGCACCCCAGGGATTTCACCGACGACGTCGTCGACGCGATGGCCGAGACCCCGAACGTCATGCCCAGCCTGCACATGCCGCTCCAGTCGGGTTCGGACCGCATCCTGAAGGCCATGCGCCGCGCCTACCGCCGGGACCGCTATCTGGCCATCCTGGACCGGGTCCGGGCCAGCATCCCCGACGCCGCCATCACCACCGACATCATCGTCGGCTTCCCCGGCGAGACCGAGCAGGACTTCGAGGACACCCTGGACCTGGTGCGCCAGGCCGGGTTCGCCGGCGCGTTCACCTTCCGCTACTCCATCCGGCCGGGCACCCCGGCCGCCACCATGGACGCCCAGGTGCCCGCGGACATCGTGCAGGAGCGCTACGAGCGACTCACCGCCCTGGTCGAGGAGACCACCTACGCGGAGAACCAGAAGCTAGCCGGTGCCACCGTCGAGGTCCTGGTGGCTGAGGGCGAGGGCCGCAAGGACGCCGCCACGCACCGGATGTCCGGCCGCGCCCGCGACAACCGCCTGGTGCACTTCACCCCGGACCAGACCACGCCGCGCCCCGGCGACGTCGTCACCGTGACCGTCACCCGCGGCGCCCCGCACTACCTGCTGTCCGACGCCGCCCCGCTGACCCTGCGCCGTACCCGCGCCGGCGACGCCTGGGAGACCGCCGCCACCACACCACCTACGGAATCCCCGGCGGTGCCCGTCCTGCTCGGCATGCCCGCCCGCAGGTCATAGCCGGAGCAGGCTCCCGGCCGATCCGCTCGGGCGCGACCCGCGCGGACCCGGCTACTTGCCCTGGAGGCTGTGCAGGAAGTTGACAAGGCCGGCGAAGTACACCGCCTGGTCGTCATACATGGCCATATGGCTGCCGTCCGGGCAGTACAGGTAGCGCCCTTGCGGCAGCCGGCCGGCCATCATCTCCATGTGGGCCGGATCCATGGTGTCGTGCCGCGCGCCGATGACCAGCGCCGGTACCTCAATCGAGGCCAGTTCGGCGGTCCGGTCCCAGTGGGCCAGGCTGGCCTCGGCGCTGATGCCGAGTTCGCTGGGGCCCTGCATGGACACGTAGATCGCCGGGTTGATGTGCGCGAAGCCGCGCACCGCCGGGTCAGGCCAGTCCTCGACCGGCATTCGCAGCACGTGATGGACGTAATGCTGCTGGTTCAGCAGCTCCATGTACCGGGGGTTCTCGATGTCGCCGGTCGCCTCGTAGGACTTGATCTCGGCCAGCGCCCCCTGGTCCATCTCCGGCATCAGCACCTGCTCGGCGTAGGCGTTATAGGCCGGGACGCTCGCCATCATGCTGGAGATGACCAGCCCGCGCAGGTGCTCCTGGTGGTGCAGCGCATACTCCATGGCCAGGATCCCGCCCCAGGAGTGGCCGAACAGGACGAAGTTGTCCCGGTCGAGCCCGAGGGCCTGCCGGACCTGCTCCACCTCGTCGACGAAGCGGTCGAGATCCCACAGGGACGCCTCGTCCGGCTGGTCGCTGAAACCAGAGCCGAGCTGGTCGTAGTAGTAGTACTCGATGCCCGCCGCGGGGAGGTAGCTGTCACAGGCCTCCAGGTACTCGTGAGTCGCCCCCGGCCCGCCGTGCAGGAGCAGCACCCGCAGGCCAGGATTGTTGCCGGTCCGCTTCACCCACACCCGGTACCGGCCGGCCGGCGTATCCACCGGAATCATCCGGGCGCCCCCGCTCAGCACGTCCTCTCGCCCGGAATTGTCTAGATACCCGTTCATGACCCGTGCTCCTCCCGTGACCGGCATCCGTGCCAGACCGGATTATGCCAGTCGTCCTGTCCCACCCCGGTCGGCACGCCGCGTACTCCCGGGGGAGTAGCCAGATGATCAACCGGGGGAGGGCGACTTTGACCGCCGGCATGCCTACGCTTACGTGCATGAACGGTGTCGGGGCCATCCGGCGGTGGTGGCGCCACCCGCCCGCCAGGGATGCGGTCTTGGCGCTGGCGCTGACCGCCGCGTTGCTCTACGGCGCGTACGGCGAGGCTCATCCCAGTACGACCGCCTATTTCAGCGGCGGGCATCACCAGCCCGATACCCCTACGTCGGCGTTGCTCCTCGTCGCCGTGGCGACCCTCGTGCTCGCCTGGCGGCAGCGATGGCCGGTCGCCGTGCTCGGCGTGTCGGTGGCGGCCGCGACGGTCTACAGCCTGCTCGGTTACGTCAACGGCGCGGTGCTGGTGGCCCCGATGATCGCCCTGTACACGGTGGCCGCCCAGCCCGGCGTCCGGCGAGCAGTAGCGTACGGGCTAGGGACGCTGGCCGTGCTCGGCTCGGCCAGCGTCGCCGTCAACCCCTTCGGGTGGTTTGGCGGCGGCGTAGAGATACTCCCCTTCATGGTCGCAGTGGTGGTGGTCGCCGGAATCGCGATGGCGAACCGGCGCGCCTACGTGGCGTCTATCCAAGACCGCGCCGAGCAGGACGCCCGCCGGCGCATCGACGAGGAACGGCTGCGCATCGCCCGCGAACTGCACGATGTCGTCGCCCACACCATGGCCACCATCAACGTGCAGGCCGGGGTGGCGGCCCACGTCCTGTCCAGCCGCCCGGAGGCGGCGGCCGAATCCCTGCAGGCGATCAAGGCCGCGAGCAAGGAGGGGCTCAAGGAACTGCGCGCCATCCTGAACGTGCTGCGCCAGGCCGACGACGCCGACCCCACGCAGCCGACCCCGGGCACTGCCCAGCTCGAGACCCTCATCGCCGGGGCCCGCCAGGCCGGCCTGGAGACGACGTTCACGGTGACCGGGGAGCAGGTCCCGCTGCCGGCCGCTGTCGACCTGGCCGCCTACCGTATCGTCCAGGAGTCGCTGACCAACGCCATCCGGCACGCCGGCCCGGCCACCGCCGCGGTCTCGCTCGGCTACCATCACGACGAACTGCGGATCGACGTGACCGACACCGGCCGCGGGCAATCGGTCAGCGTGGCCGCGGGCCAGAGCGGAGGCCACGGGCTGGCCGGGATGCGCGAGCGCGCCGCCGCCGTCGGAGGCACCGTCGAGACCGGTCCCGGACCCGGCGGCGGCTTCCGGGTTGCGGCCTGGCTGCCCTTCGGCGGCCGGCTCGCCGACCCGGCCCCGGCCCCGGCTCGGGACGTAGAAGGGGTGCGCCCGTGATCCGCGTCCTGCTCGCCGATGACCAGGCGCTGATCCGGGCCGGGTTCCACGTCCTGATCGACGCCGCCGATGACCTTCGGGTGGTGGGCGAGGCCACCGACGGGGCGCAGGCGGTGGACCTGGCCCGCCGCGAGCGGGCCGACGTGGTGCTGATGGACATCCGGATGCCCGGCGTAGACGGCCTGGAGGCCACCCGGCGCATCTCCGCGGACGAGGACCTCGCCGGGGTCAAGGTGATCATCTTGACCACCTTCGAGTCCGATGAGTACGTCTATCAGGCGATCCGTGCCGGGGCCAGCGGCTTCCTGGTCAAGGACACCGAGCCGGCCGACCTCATCCAGGCGGTGCGGGTGGTGGCCAGGGGCGATGCGCTGTTGTCACCGAGTGTGACGCGACGGCTCATCACCGACCTCGCCAGCCGCCCCGAACGCCCGTCCCCCAGCGACTCGTTGGGGCGCGTGCTAGCCGGGCTGACCGATCGCGAGCGTGAGGTCATGGGGCTGGTCGCCGAGGGCCTGTCCAACGACGAGATCGCCGGCCGCCTGTTCCTCAGCCCGCTGACCTCCAAGACCCACGTCAGCCGCATCATGACCAAGCTGGACGCGCGCGATCGTGCCCAGCTCGTCGTCATCGCCTACGAAAGCGGCCTGGTCACCCCGGGCGGCCGCGAACGGCCCTGAAGAACGCGCGCACGTCGCCGACCAGCAGGTCGGGTGCTTCCATGGCCGCGAAGTGACCGCCGCGGTCGAACTCGGACCAGTGCACGATGTTGTCGGACAGCTCGGCGAAGCGCCGGATCGGCGGCGCGATCTCCCGCGGGAAGACCGCCACCCCGGTGGGCACGGCCGAGACACTCCGGGGACCCCAGGCGCGCGACCGCGCGGTCTCGTAGTAAAGCCGCGCCGAAGATCCGGCCGTCCCGGTCAGCCAGTACAGCGTGACGTTGGTGAGCAGTTGGTCGCGGTCGACCGCCTCGTCGGGCAGTCCGCCGTCGGTCCACTCGCCGAACTTCTCGGTGATCCAGGCCAGCTGGCCCGCCGGGGAATCGGTGAGCCCGTAGGCCAGCGTCTGCGGTCGGGTCGACTGGATCGCGAAGTAGCCCGATCCCGTGGACCGGAAGCGGCGCAACGCTTCCAGGCGGCCCCTTTCCTGCTCGGTCAGCTCCTCCGGCTCGTCCGTAACATAAGGGAAAAGCATGTTCAGGTGCACGCCGACCAGGTGCTCGGGAGCGATGAGCCCGAGTTCCCGGGAGATGGATGAGCCCCAGTCGCCGCCCTGCGCGCCGTAACGCTGGTAGCCAAGACGCTCCATCAGCGCCGCCCAGGCCCGCGCGATCCGGCGCACGTCCCAGCCCCGGTCCCGGGTCGGCCCGGAGAACCCGTAGCCGGGGATGGATGGGACGACCAGGTGGAACGCGTCGGCCGGATCGCCGCCGTGCGCCGCGGGGTCGGTCAGCGGGCCGATGACGTTCAAGAACTCCGCGACCGATCCGGGCCAGCCGTGAGTGATGATCAGCGGCAGGGCGCCCGATTCGGCCGAACGGACCTGCAGGAAGTGGATCCGCTGTCCGTCGATCATGGTGGTGAACTGGTCGAACGCGTTCAGCCGGGCCTCATGGACCCGCCAGTCGTAGCCGGTCCGCCAGTACTCGGCCAGATCCCGCACGTACTCCAGCGGGATGCCGTAGTCCCAGCCCGTACCGGGCAGCTGGTCGGGCCAGCGGGTCCGGGCCAGCCGGTCCCGCAGGTCATCCAGGTCAGCCTGCGGGATCTCGATGCGGAACGGCACTATCTCTGGACCGGGTGCTTGCGTGTTGGTGTCCATGGTCGGGTTCTACCATCGGGGCATGGCCTACGGCGACAGTCGTCTCAGTGACCGGCAGGAGCCTCGGCTGGCTCGTTGTGGGTGACGCGGTCGGGGTAGCTCTTGGAGAACTTGAGCATGTAGAGGACGATCGCGCCCGGGATGACCAGGCCAAGCAGGATCTCGGGCAGGCGACGGGTGGTGTGCCCGTTGATGGCCGCGGCCAGGACGCGGGAGATGCCCACGGCGAAGATGGCCAGGCCCCACCCGGCGCTGAGCACCCGGTTGATCTTCTTGAAGGTCGGCGAGGACCAGTAGGCCTGGGGGACGGATTCGCGGGCGAACTGCTCGGTGAACGGCATGACCGGGATCAGGGCCAGGATGATCAGGCCGAGGATGAGGCCGACGC
>JBAUAY010000822.1:0-2114 GCA_049676235.1 Streptosporangiaceae bacterium | reverse complement strand
GCTCCCGGCCGCCCTGGCGGCGTTCCCGCGCGGCACGCAGCGCCCCGCGGTCCTGGTCTGCCAGGCCAAGCACGGCGGCCAGCCGATCGGCGGCAGCAGCAGGCAGCTCCCGCTGATCTTGCTCCAGCTTGCCGATGTAGTTGCCGCTGTACCCGGCCCGTTCGGCCAGTTCTTCCTGCGTCAGGCCCGCCAGCATCCGATAGCGCTGCAGCAACTGCCCGCAGGTCGATGGCGCGTCCTGGGCTTGCCGCCCGCGTCCGGCCCGGCCTGCACCCATCGTCCGGCCCGCCCCTTCACCGGGAAACCGCTCCGGCCCTGACCATGCTAACGCCGCCCAGCCCGGCGCGGCCATACGCGCGGCGGCCCGGTCGCATCTTGTCCGGGTCCCTTGTCCGGGTTTGTCCGTAGACCCCCGCCGGGAGGACGAGCAGGCTGACACCCGTCCGCACACCCGGTCCTGCAGCCACAGGAAGTGACAAAGGTGACAGGCGCAGGCATCAGAACACGGCCATAACACCACGCAGAGGAGAACAATCGATGACAGGCCACCAGGCATCACCAGCCCACGCCGGGCTCTCCGCCCCCCCGGCGGCCACGGCCCGCCCGCACGACCCGGCAGGCCACCCCGCGACCGGACGCCGGCTCGCTGACCTCCCGCTGGCGGCGGCGCGGAAGAAGACCGCCCTGTATGTCCCGTTGCTGCTCGGCACGGCTGCGGCGGCGGTGCTGGCTCTGGCCTTGCCGGCCATGGCCAGCCCGGTCACCGGTCAGGACGCGACCAGCACCATGTCTATCTCCCCGATCTTGGGAAACGGCGATATCGTCACCGGCGTGCGGGGCACGACGGACGGAGACGTCATCCTGACGGGCTCGCACGCTAAGGCAGACGGCACCAACAACACGTTGCCGTTCCTGTACCAGGGCCCTCTCACGAGCCCCACGAAGGACTCAGGCTTCCACGCGCTGACCCCACAGTTCGCGGGCTTTGTGACGGGGACGTTCTACGGTCCTGACACCAGCACCTATAACCCGGACACCATCCCGGCAGGCCAAGTCCGCGCCGTCGGAAGCTACCGGAACGGTGACGGTGTCTTCAACCACGGCATGATCTACCTCGGGCCGGTCAGCGGCGGTGGCACCTGGACAACCATCGATGTGCCTGCCGGTGGCAGCAACACAGTTGGCGGCGTGCGGGCCTGCCCGTCCGACCAGCCCGACTGCATGGTGATGGACACCATCGCGCACAGCACCATGGGCAACCTGGTGGTAGGCAACTACGACCTCAACCTCGGCCACGGGGTGTCCGGTAACGCGTTTATCTACAACATGACCACCCACCAGTGGACGCTGCTGCAACTCGGCGGAAGCCTGTCGAGCCAGACCACGCTGTACGGCATCTGGCAGAACGGCGGCCCCGGCAGCCCCCACTACACCCTGGCCGGCGGCTCCGCCGCGCACGGCTCCTCACCCAGCGGAGCCCAGCGGGCCTTCCTGATGAACTACAACGAACGCACCGGCCGTTTCGGGAAGCCGAGGTTCTACAGCTACGGCAACGCTCCGGCGCTGGTTACCCACTTCGACGGGATCACCGCCGTGCCGGGCGGGTTCAACCTCGTGGCCATCAGCTCGGCTCAGGCCTCGTCCCTGGCGTTCATCCCGGCCACCGGCAGCAACTGGCCGTTGTTCGGCAAGGCGACGTGGTATCCCATCGATGTCGCGGCAAGCCCGCTGTGCGCAGCGCCACCAGCAGCGAGCTGCAGCACGGTAACCGGCAACACCGTGTACCAGAACCAGGTGATGGGACTCTACGTGCAGCAGCCTGACTCCGGCTCCGGCTCCGTCTCCGTTCCCGGCACCTACCTCGCCACCGTCCCCACACCCTGACGGCCACCGGGCCTGGTACCCCACGCCAGCAGGCCACCTGAACACAGCCGGTGCCACAGCTCGCTGACCGACAGCGAGATCCCCCGCGGCGATGACATCCAGATCCGTCATGGCCGCGGGGCGGCGCCGGGCCCGCGCACCCCACCGGCGACTGGACAGTGCAGCAGGCCCGCAACCTCGCCCTCACCCTCGGCGAGCGGTTCGAGGACATTAGGTCCTTGATCCGCGAT
>JBAUAY010000821.1:0-4437 GCA_049676235.1 Streptosporangiaceae bacterium | reverse complement strand
GTCTGGTGGTGCGGGTGCCCGGTGACTGGGCCGCGTTCGAGCGGCGGGCGGCGGCGGTCCCGCGGGCCTCGGTGCGTGAGCGGGCCGCGGCGGTGCGGCCGGACGACGTCAGCGACATCATGTTCACCTCAGGGACGACCGGGCGGAGCAAGGGCGCGATGACCTCGCACGAGCGGTCGCTGGCCGTCGCCCGGGCCTGGGCGGACTGCGGCCTCTTGTCGCCTGGCGACAGGTACCTGGTGGTGAACCCGTTCTTCCACACCTTCGGCTTCAAGGCGGGCCTGCTCGCCTGCCTGGTCAGCGGGGCGACGCTGGTGCCGCAGGCGGTCTTCGACGCGGGGCAGGCGATGCGGCTGGTGGAAGCGGAAAGGATCACCGTGCTGCCCGGGGCGCCGACGATCTACCAGATGATCTTGGACCACCCCGAGCGCGGTGGCCGTGACCTGTCCAGCCTGCGGCTCGCGGTCACCGGCGCGGCCGACGTGCCGGTGACGCTGGTCGAGCGGATGCGGCGCGAACTGAGCTTCGAGACCGTGCTCACCGCCTACGGGCTGACCGAGGCTGTGGTGGCGACGATGTGCCGCCCCGGAGATCCGGCCGAGACGGTGGCGCGCACCTCGGGGCGCGCCGCGGCCGACTTCGAGGTGCGGATCGCGGACGGCGGCGAGATCCTGCTCCGCGGGCCGAACCTGATGCTCGGCTATCTGGACGACCTCGAAGCCACCAAGGCCGCCATCGACGCGGACGGCTGGCTGCACACCGGCGACGCCGGCCGCCTGGACGCCGCCGGGTACCTGACCATCACCGGCCGGATCAAGGACATGTACATCTGCGGGGGCTTCAACGTCTACCCCGCCGAGGTCGAGCAGGTGCTGGCCCGGCTGGACGGGGTCGCGGAATCGGCCGTCGTGGGCGCGCCCGACCGGCGGCTCGGCGAGGTCGGCCTGGCGTTCGTCGTCCGCCGCCCCGGTCATGTCCTGGAGGCAGCGGACGTGCTGGCGTTCTGCCGGGAACGGCTGGCCAACTACAAGGTGCCCTGGCGGGTCGAGTTCCGCGACGCGCTGCCCCGCAACCCGTCGGGCAAGGTGCTCAAGCGAGCGTTGAGAGAGGAATCCTGATGGCGGACGAGGTCCGTTACGACCAGCGCGGCCGCATCGCCCTGATCACGCTGAACCGGCCGAGGTACGCCAACGCCCAGAATTCCGCGATGACCTACGCGCTGGACGCGGCCTTCGCCCGCGCGGTGAACGACGACCAGGTCGCGGTGCTCGTGCTGGCCGGCGCCGGCGATCACTTCTGCGCCGGCCACGACATCGGCACCCCGGAGCGGGACGCGGACAAGTCCTTCGACCGCCAGGCGGTGCTGTGGTGGGACCACGTCGGCAAGGCCGGCGCCGACGCCAGGTACGCCCGCGAGATGGAGGTCTACCTCGGCATGTGCCGGCGCTGGCGGGAGGTGCCCAAGCCCGCCATCGCGATGGTGCACGGCGCGTGCATCGCCGGCGGCCTGATGCTCGCCTGGGTGTGCGACCTGATCGTGGCGGCCGAGGACGCGTTCTTCGCCGATCCGGTAGTGCGGATGGGGATACCCGGTGTGGAGTACTTCGCGCACCCGTGGGTGCTCGGGCCACGCTTCGCCAAGGAGGCCCTGTTCACCGGCGGCCGGTTCACCGCCGAGCGTGCCTACCAGCTCGGCATGGTGAACCGGGTGGTGCCGCGCGGGGAGCTGGAAGCGGCGACGTTCGCGGTCGCCGAGCAGATCGCCGAGATGCCGCCGTTCGGGCTCGCGCTGGCCAAACGGGCGGTCAACCAGTGTGAGGACCTGATGGGGATGCGGTCGGGGATGGATTCGGTCTTCGGCCTGCACCACGCGGCGCACGCGCACAACGCCGAGGTGTCGGGCGACTCGCTGGCCGGGCTCGACGGGCGCGGCATGAAGAAGGCGGCCGAATGACGGACGAGTTCCGCGCCGCGGGGCAAGCCCGCCACTGGCCAGAAGTGTCGTGGCGGCTACTAGACGCCAGTACACATGTGTCCTACGGTGCTGTCATGGCGGAACTGTCATGACAGGTCGAAGGGGATCAGTGACCCGAACGGGCCGCGATCGGTGACTGGGCCTGAGCAGACCGCCCAGGACGGCGAACAAACCCGCCGCCTGTTCGAGCTGCGGAACGGGCCCACCCGCGACCTCGCCGGGCAGGCCGATGCGGTGGCCACGGCGTGTCACGCCATGGCTGTGCGATTCCACCGGGGCGGCAAACTCGTGGTGTTCGGCACCGGCGGAGCCAGCACCGACGCGCAGCATGTCGCGGTCGAGTTCGTCCACCCGGTCATCGTCGGCAAGCGCGCGCTGCCGGCCATCTCACTCACTACCGACGTGGCCACCGTCACCGGGATAGCCGAACGGGACGGCGTAGCCGCGATTTTCGCCCACCAGATCCGTTTCCTCGCCGATCCCGCCGATATCGCCCTCGGCATCTCCGCCGACGGCAACTGCGCCAGCGTGCTGGGCGGGCTCAAGGCGGCCAGGGAACTGGGCCTGCTGACGATCGCCCTGGCGGGCGGGGACGGCGGCCAGATCGCGGCCAGCAAGGCGGTCGATCACCTCCTGGTCGCGGCCTCCCCCGATCCCCGGGTGGTCAAGGAGCTGCACGTGACCGCGTACCACGTGCTCTGGGAGCTGGTGCACGTGTTTTTCGAGCAGCCAGGAGTCCTCGCGCCGGGGGTGATCGCATGATGGGCGAGGAATACTGCAGTGGCGACGTCTGCATCACCTGTTCGGATACCGCCGTGCAGGTCACGGTGCTGCGGCTGCTGGATGACGAGCTGGCCGTGGTCGACACCGGCGCGGGCGAGGAGACCGTCAGCGTGGCCCTGGTGACCGCGGGCGTGGGCGATACGATCCTGGTTCACGCCAGCGAGGCCATCGCCGTGATAGGGGGCTGACCCGGGTCATGCCGCAGGAGAACCAGGCCGGGGGCATCGAGTCGCTCTACCCGTTCCTGTACTCCGACACCACGGACCTGTCCGCCGTGCTTGAGCAGGTCCGCGCCTCGACGGTGGCCAAGGCCCAGGAGATCATCGAGCTGCGCAGCAGCGTCGTCGCGCGCGACGGGGCCCGGATCGCTGAGTGCGCGCGGCAGGTCGCGGCCAGGTTCGGCGCGGGCGGGCGGCTGTTCGCCTTCGGCAACGGCGGCAGCGCCACCGACGCCGCCCAGCTCGCGACCCTGTTCCTGAACCCGGGCGGGGACACCCGCCCGCTGCCCGCCTTCGGGCTGGCCAACGATACCTCCGTGGTCACCGCGCTCTGCAACGACGTCGGCGTGGAGGTGGTGTTCGCCCGGCAGCTCGCCGCCTTCGGCGGCCGGGACGATATCGCGGTCGGACTGTCGACCAGCGGCAACTCCGGCAACCTGCTGCGGGCCTTCGACGAGGCGAGCCGGCGGGGCATGCTCACCATCGGCCTGGCCGGCTACGACGGCGGGAAGATGGCCGAGCTGGACAGCATCGACTACCTGTTCGTGGTGCCGTCGCCGTCCGTGCACCGGATCCAGGAGGCGCAGACCACGATCTACCAGGTGCTGTGGGAGCTGACCGTCGCGGCCTTGGCGTCAGCCACGGCCAGCCCGTTAGGTAACCCAGAGAAAAGAGTGTCAGATGTGTCTCGGCATACCCGGTGAGGTCATCGAGCTTCACCCGGAGCAACCCGATCTGGCCAAGGTGGACGTGAGCGGGGTACGGCGGATGATCAACATCGGCCTGCTCGTCGACGATCCGCCCGTGCCCGGCGACTGGGTGCTGATCCATGTCGGCTTCGCCTTGTCGAAGATCGACGAAAACGAGGCCGCAGCGGCCATGGAGTTCCTCGAGGGCATCGGGCAGGCCTACGAGGACGAGATCGCGGCGCTGCGCGCGTCCCTGATCGAATAGTCCTGATCGAATAGGCCGGAAAAGGCAAGGAGTGCGGACAATGCGGTTCGTCGACGAATTCCGTGATGCCGACAAGGCCCACGCGCTGGCCGCCAAGATCGCGGCGCTGTGTGAGCCCGGCCGTCAGTACAAGCTGATGGAGGTGTGCGGCGGGCACACCCACACGATCTACAAGCACGGCCTCGAGGACTACCTGCCCGAGTCGGTCACCCTGGTGCACGGCCCCGGGTGCCCGGTCTGCGTGATCCCGATGGGGCGGGTGGACGACGCGATCCACCTGGCCTCGCAGCCGGACGTGATCATGACGTCGTTCGGCGACATGATGCGGGTACCGGGCAGCGGGGGATCCTTCTTCGACGCCAACGCCGAGGGCACCAACATCCGGATGGTGTACTCGCCGCTTGACTCGCTGAAGATCGCCCGGCAGAACCCGGACAAGCAGGTCGTGTTCATGGCGATCGGGTTCGAGACGACCGCGCCGTCCACCGCGATGACCATGCTGCGCGC
>JBAUAY010000820.1:0-1670 GCA_049676235.1 Streptosporangiaceae bacterium | reverse complement strand
TCGCGCTCGACACCCCGGGGCGGAAGAACGCCGTCCATCCTTTAAGCAGCGGATTGATCCGCGCCAGCAGGACGTCCAGCGGCTGGTTCGTACCGACCTGACGGCACCACATCCTGACCTTCGCCATCACGGCGCGCAGCGCCTTCCTGGCCGGGTAGGTATAGACGTAGTGCTGGTTCGTGCCCCGCTTGCGGTGGCGCTGGATGCGCCACCCCAGGAAATCCAGGCCCTCGCCGATGTGCGTGATCAGGGTCTTCTCCTCCGACAGGTGCAGCCCGATCCGGGCCAGCACCTGCGCAGCCTCCTCGCGGAGGGCCACCGCGTCCTCCCTGGTGCCCGCGACCATGATCGTCCAGTCGTCGGCGTACCGCACAAGGCGGCAGTTCGGCAGACCCAGACGGCGGCGCTTGGCTCGTCCCCAGGGAGTGGACGCCGGGCCTCCCGGTACCTGGGCGAAGTGCTCGTCCAGGACCGACAGGGCGACGTTACTGAGCAACGGCGACAAGATTGACCCCTGCGGAGTACCGGTGTCGGTGTCCTTCAGCGCGCCGTCCTCGGTGAGGATGCCCGCCTTCAAGAACGCCTTCACCAGCGCCAGGACGCGCTTATCCCCGACGCGAGCCCGCACTCTGTCTAGAAGAGCGCAGTGTGAAATCTCGTCGAAGCAGGCCCGGATGTCGCCCTCGACGATCCACTCATAAGAGTGGGACGCCAGGTGCCGCACCTCGGCCACCGCGTCATGAACCCGGTGTCCGGGGCGGAACCCGTAGGAGCACGGGAGGAAATCCGCCTCGAAGATCGGCTCCAGCACCAGCTTCAAGGACGCCTGGACCACCCGGTCGCGGATCGTGCTGATCCCCAGGCGGCGGCGCTTGGCCGTACCCGGTTTCGGGATCAGCCGCTCCCGCGACGGCAGCGGGCAGAAACTGCGGTCCTTCAGACAGCCCCGCAGCGCGCCGAGGAACTCCTCCACGCCCCGCGCCTGGACGGATGCGGCCGTGTGGCCGTCCACCCCGGCGGTCTTCGCGCCCTTGTTGCCCCGCACCCGAGCCCAGCCGACCAGGAGGAAGGCGGGATCGGCGACGAGGTTGAACAGGTCATCGAACCGGCAATGAGGATCATCGCGGGCCCAACGGTGCAGCTTGGCCTGGATCTCCAGTACCCGGCGCTCCGCCAGGTAGAAGGCGTACTCAAGATCCGGATCACCGGTATTCACCGGCGAGACTCCTGGCATTCCAGCATCCTCCCTGCATGACTTGCTGGCCTCCTTCGCCATGCACGCGCCTCTCGCGCGCCCGGACTACTACGAGGCCTCCGCCCCGCCCGCGGCCATCAGCCGGCATCGGGCCTGCCCGCCGCCGGGCTGGAGGCCCGGCGGGGAGGGCGGCCGCGGACGGTTCCCACGTTCACTGCGCATCGTTCGGCCAGGACGGCGTCCAGCTATACCCCGGCAGCATCGCCACGCCTACGCCGCAGGCTTTCAGCGTGGCCTCCTCACCGTCTGCTAGAACCGGCTCCGGAGTTGACCCGCCTCCTCGAAGCAGGTCACGCACTGCATCCCGGCCCATATCCGCCAGATTGGAGCCGGAGGCACCGTTACGGGGCTTCACCCGCTGATTCACTCGCGTTACGCCTTCTGACCTTGCTAGCCGGACCCGGGCCGTCTGGCA
>JBAUAY010000819.1:0-4630 GCA_049676235.1 Streptosporangiaceae bacterium | reverse complement strand
AGGAGCAGCGCCATGAGAGTGGCCGGCCGCGAGCCAGGTAGCTCGCCCGAGGATGTGCTGCTTTCTCGCGTCTACCGGCAGTTCACCGAACTGCAGGGGTCCCGGTTCGGTGCCGAGTACGACCTCGACAAGGGCCTGGAACGGTACCGGACCTGGCTGAATGAGCACGCCGAAGGCGCTGAGCAGCACAACGCGGCGGGCCCGGAGTGGAACGCGGACCGCGCGGTCACGGAGCTGTATTCCGAGCACTACCGGGCCCTGGTCCGCCTGGCCGCCATGCTGGTCCGGGACACGCAAACCGCTGAGGAAGTAGTCCAGGACGCCTTCGTCGCCATGCATGATGGCTGGCAGCGGCTGCGGGATAACGACAAGGCGCTGGCCTACCTGCGGCAGGCCGTGGTCAACCGGTCCCGTTCGGTCCTGCGCCACCGCACGGTCATCGACAAGAACATGCAGAAAGCCCCGCCGGACATGCCCAGCGCCGAGCACGGCGCGATGGTCCTGTTCGAACGGCACGCCGTCGTCGCCGCCCTGCGCACCCTGCCCCCACGGCAGCGCGAAGCGATCGTACTGCGCTACTACGCCGACCTGTCCGAAGCCGAGATCGCCGCCAGCATGCGCATCAGCCGCGGCGCCGTCAAAAGCCACACGTTCCGCGGCATGACCGCCCTCCGCGCGGCCCTGGAGCAGGAGTGATAGCCGGCACCGACCCCGGGCCGGAAAACCTTCCGGGACAGGGTCCCGAACTCTTCAGCCCCTTCAACTTCGCCGAGTTCGTCCGGCGCGCCCTGCACGCCGCCGCGGACCAAGTCGAGCCGGGCGGGGACGGCCTGACACCGATACGGGCGAAAATCCTGGCGAGGGGCGAGTAGCCGGGCCCGTTCGGGACAAAAGTCGTTATCTTCGAGGCCATCCGGGCACCTTCCTCGGCACCGTAACGGGACAGACCTACTATGGGGATTATGACCGAGCAGGGCGAGACGATTCGCACGGCGATTCTTACCGTCGACGACGACCCTGGCGTGTCCCGGGCGGTCGCCCGGGACTTGCGGCGGCGCTACGGGGAACGGAACCGGATCGTGCGGGCCGAGTCGGGCGCGTCGGCGCTGGAAGCGCTGCGGCAGATGAAGTTGCGCGGCGACCTGGTCGCGGTGATCCTGGCTGACTACCGGATGCCCGAGATGAACGGGATCGAGTTCCTCGAGCAGGCGATGGACATCTACCCGGGGGCGCGGCGGGTGCTGCTCACCGCCTACGCCGACACCGGAGCCGCGATCGACGCGATCAACGTGGTCGATCTCGACCATTACCTGCTCAAGCCGTGGGACCCGCCGGAGGAGAAGCTCTACCCGGTGGTCGACGCACTGCTCGACGCGTGGATGGCCTCGGACCACCGGCCGGTGCCGGAGATCAAGGTCGTCGGGCACCGCTGGTCGGCGCGCTCGTCCGAGGTACGCGAGTTCCTAGCGCGCAATCAGGTGCCTTACCGCTGGTACGCCTCTGACGAGCCGGAGGGGCAGCGGCTGCTCGAGGCCGCGCAGGCGGACGGCCTGTCGCTGCCGGTCGTGATCACGCCGGACGGCGAGCCGATGATCGAGCCCACCGACGTTGAGCTGGCGTCCCGGGTCGGACTGGCCACCACGCCGTCGAAGGACTTCTACGACCTCATCGTGATCGGCGGCGGGCCGGCCGGCCTGGGCGCCGCGGTGTACGGCGCGTCCGAGGGGCTGCGCACGGTGCTGGTCGAGCGCACCGCAACCGGCGGCCAGGCCGGGCAGAGCTCACGGATCGAGAACTACCTGGGCTTCCCGGACGGGGTGTCCGGTGCGCAGCTGACAGACCGGGCGCGGCGTCAGGCGACGAAGTTCGGGGCCGAGGTGCTGACCACCCGGGATGTGATCGGCCTGGACATCAAGGGGTCGGCGAGGGGGGTCCGGTTCGCGGACGGCACGTCGATCGACGCGCACACGATCATCCTGGCCACCGGAGTGTCCTACCGGCAGCTGGACGCGCCCGGGCTTTCCGACCTGACCGGTCGGGGGGTGTACTACGGGTCGGCTTTGACCGAGGCCTCCGCCTGCCTCGGGCAGGACGTGTATATCGTCGGCGGGGCGAACTCGGCCGGGCAGGCCGCGGTGTACCTGGCGCGGCACGCGAAGTCGGTGACGATCCTGGTCCGCGGGCCGTCGCTGGAAAAGTCGATGTCGTATTACCTGATCAAGCAGATCGCGGACGTACCGAACATCTCCGTGCGCACCTGCACCGAAGTCATCGCGGCCTCGGGCGAGGGTCACCTGGAAAGCCTGACGCTGCGGAGCACCGCGACCGGGGAGTCGGAAACAGTGGACGCGCAGTTGTTGTTCTTGTTTATTGGCGCGGCGCCGCTGACCGACTGGCTGGACGAAGTGGTAGTGCGGGATTCCGCGGGATTCGTGGTCTCGGGCCCGGACCTGTCGGTCGGCGGAGAGCGCCCGCGCGGATGGGAGCTTGACCGGATGCCTTACCACCTGGAGTCCAGCGTGCCCGGGGTGTTCGTGGCCGGGGACGCGCGTGCGGAGTCGGCCAAGCGGGTGGCTTCGGCCGTCGGGGAAGGAGCGCTGGCCGTCATGCTCGTGCACCGATACCTGGAGAAGCGATGAGTGCTGAGATAACCGCGGCGTGCCAATCCTCGAATTCACTGACGTGCAGCGTCGATGAGCTGCGGACGCTGTTCTTGTTCGAGAAGCTCGCCGACGACCAGCTGCAGTGGCTGTGCGAGCGAGGCCACGTCGAGCTGATCGGGCCGGGGCCCGTCTACGCGGAGGGTGCCCCCGCGACCTGCTTCTACGTCCTGCTCGAGGGCACCGTGGTGATGTCGCGCCGGGTGGGGACGGACGATATCGAGACCGGCCGGACATCGTCGCGCGGGGTGTACTCGGGTGCCTTCATGGCCTACCTCGGTGACCGGGTGCCGCAGGTCTACAACAACTCGCTGAGGGTAACCGAGCCGTCGCGGTTCTTCGTGCTGGACGCTTCGGTCTTCGCCGAGCTGATGCACGACTGGTTCCCGATGGCGGTGCACCTGCTCGAGGGGCTGTTCTACGGCAACAAGAAAGCCCAGGAGGCGATCGGGCAGCGGGAACGGCTGCTGGCGCTCGGCTCGCTGTCCGCGGGCCTGACGCACGAGCTGAACAACCCGGCCGCGGCCGCGGTGCGGGCCACGGCGTCGCTGCGCGAGCGGGTGGCCGGGATGCGGCACAAGCTGGGCATGATCGCGGGCGGGAAGTGGGACCGGACCACGCTGGAGACGCTGATCCGGCTGCAGGAAGAGGCGGCCGAACGGGTGCCGAAGGCGCTCGCCTTGGCGCCGATGGAAGCCTCCGACCAGGAAGACACCATCACCGACTGGCTCGATGATCATGGCGTGCGGGACGGCTGGGATATGGCCCCGACGTTCGTGGCCGCCGGGCTCGACGCCGGGTGGCTCGATCACGTCTCGATGGCGGTGGACCCGGAGGTCCTGGACGGCGCGCTGCGGTGGCTGAACTACACCGTCGAGACCGAACTGCTGATGAACGAGATCGAGGATTCGACCACCCGGATCTCCACCCTGGTGGGCGCGGCCAAGCAGTACTCGCAGCTGGACCGGGCCCCGTACCAGGTCGTCGACGTGCACGAACTGCTGGACAGCACGCTGATGATGCTGTCAGGGAAGATCCCGCCCGGGATTGAGGTCGTGAAGGACTATGACCTGTCGCTGCCGTCCATCCCGGCCTACGCGGGTGAGCTGAACCAGGTATGGACGAACCTGATCGACAACGCGGTGTCCGCGATGAACGGTTCGGGGACGCTGACGGTGCGCACCGGGATGGACCGGGAGCAGGTGTACGTGGACTTCTGCGACACCGGACCCGGCGTGCCGCCGGAGATCAAGAACCGGATATTCGAGCCGTTCTTCACGACCAAGCCCGTGGGCGAGGGGACCGGGCTCGGGCTCGACATCTCCTGGCGCATCGTGGTGAACAAGCACCATGGGGACTTGTCATTGGTGTCGTCGCCAGGTGACACGCGGTTCCGGGTGCGGCTGCCAATTACCGCGCAAGATGATGCAGAGGAGAGCTGAATGACGGAGATCGCCGGAATTGACCCTTCGGTGCCGCCGAGCGGCCCCGGGTGCGTTGAGTGCGAGGCCGCTGGCGGCTGGTGGGTGCACCTGCGCCGGTGCGCGCAGTGCGGGCACATCGGCTGCTGCGACACCTCGCCCATGCAGCACGCGAGCGCCCATGCGGCCGAGACCGGGCACCCGTTCATCCGCAGTTTCGAACCCGGCGAGGACTGGTTCTTCAGCTACGAGACCAAGGAAATGTACGACGGTCCCGAGCTCGCGCCGCCGCAGCATCATCCGATCGACCAGGGGGTGCCAGGGCCGAAGGGGCGGGTGCCGAGCGACTGGCGGTTCCACGTCCACTAGCGCCGCCGGGCCCGTCGCCAGTCATTCCCTTCTTCTGGATGTGCGCGGCCGCTGCTGGTCGGCCGGCTCGCCGATCTGAGATAACGTTTCATCGCCAGGTCACCGAATCGACAGATCGCTAGGTCGGCTGAGGAGATGAACGATGGAGCCTGACGGGTCCGCGCAGGTCGCCGTGTTCGT
>JBAUAY010000818.1:0-2609 GCA_049676235.1 Streptosporangiaceae bacterium | reverse complement strand
GAGCAGCGTCATCGAGGCGACCGCGGCCTGGACCACCTCGGCGGGGGCGGCGCTGCGCTTGAGGGCGGTGGCGATCACGCCGGTGCCGATGGCCTTGGTGAGGATCAACTGGTCCCCGGGCGCCGCCCGGTCGATGGTCATCAGCTGGTCCGGGTCGGCCAGGCCCACCACGGCCAGGCCGTACTTGGGCACCGGATCGTCGATCGTGTGGCCGCCCGCTACGAAGCACCCCGCTTCGGCCGCCACCTGCGCGCCACCGCGCAGCACCTGGCCGAGGAGGGCGATGTCGAGCCCGTCGCCTGGCCAGGCGGCCAGGTTGACCGCGAACAGCGGCCGGCCGCCCATCGCGTACACGTCGGACAGCGCGTTCGCGGCCGCGATCCGGCCCCAGTCGCCTGGGTCGTCGACGATCGGGGTGAAGAAGTCCGTGGTCAGCACCAGCGCGCGCTCGTCGTCGAGGCGGAGCACCGCCGCGTCGTCGCCCTCGAGCGCGCCGATGAGCAGGTCGCCGGAGGCCGGGCCCATGGCCGGGACGCCCTCCATGGTGGCGAACAGCGCCTCCAGCTTGGCCAGCGGCAGCTTGCACGCGCAGCCCGCGCCGGGCGACAGCGACGTCAGCCGGGGGGCGGCCTGGGTCTGGGTCGGGTCAGCCGTCACCCTCGCCACTGTAGCCAGGCCAGCGGACCGCGGCCGTGCCGCCCAGGTCATCAGACTCCAGGTAACTAAGACGTGCGATGCCCGTCGTTGCTGCTTCACCGCCGCCACGAACCCAGCGGCTAAGGTGAAGTAGATATGTCTCAGTTGAGCAAGCAGGCCGACGCCGGAGGCGAGTCCGCAAAGCACAGCTTCGTGGTGGTCGCCAGCCGGCTGCCGGTCGACCGGGCCGAGGGCCCGGACGGCGCAGAAGAATGGCGGCCGAGTCCTGGTGGCCTGGTCACCGCCCTCGAACCCGTCATGCGCCAAGCCGGGGGCGTGTGGATCGGCTGGTCGGGCGATGCGGGCCCGGCCCCGGGACCGTTCGAGACGGACGGCCTGGACCTGGTCGGGATCGGACTTTCCGAGACCGAGGTCAGGCGCTACTACGAGGGCTTCTGTAACGCGACGCTGTGGCCGCTCTACCACGACGTCATCGCCCCGCCTCAGTTCCACCGCCGGTGGTGGGAGGCGTACGTCACGGTCAACCGGCGCTTCGCGCAGGCGGCAGCGGAACAGGCGGCGCCCGGGGCGACCGTCTGGGTCCACGATTACCAGCTCCAGCTGGTGCCGCGGATGCTGCGCGAACTGCGCAGCGATGTCCGGATCGGTTTTTTCAACCACATACCGTTCCCCGGCTATGAGATCTTCGCCCAGCTGCCGTGGCGCCGGCAGGTGGTCCAGGGCCTGCTCGGCGCCGACCTGCTGGGATTCCAGCGCCGGGCCGACGCGACCAACTTCCTGCGGGCCTGCCGCCGGGCGGTGGGCCTGCCCACCAAGGGGTCGACCGTCCGGGTGAACGAACCGGGCGGTACGCGCGAGATCCAGGCGGCCGCGTTCCCGATCTCGATCGACGCGGCCGGACTCACCGAGATCGCGCGGCGTGAAGACGTCAGGAAACGCGCGCGGGAAATCCGGCACGCCCTGGGCGAGCCGAGCATCGTCCTGCTCGGCGTGGACCGGCTTGACTACACCAAGGGCATCCTGCACCGGCTGCGGGCTTACGGTGAGCTAGTCGACGAAGGTCGTCTGGGACCGCGAGTGGTTCTGGTCCAGGTCGCGAGCCCGAGCCGGGAGCGAGTCGAGGCCTACCAGACGCTGCGGGACGAGGTCGAGGTGATCGTGGGCCGGATCAACGGCCAGCACGGAGATTTGGGCTACTCCCCCGTGGACTACCTGCACCAGTCCTTCCCCCGCGACGAGATGGCCGCGCTCTACCTGACCGCGGACGTCATGCTGGTGACTCCGCTGCGAGACGGCATGAACCTGGTGGCCAAGGAGTACGTGGCCTCCCGCTACGACGAAGGCGGCACCCTCGTGCTGAGCGAGTTCACCGGCGCGGCCGACGAGCTAGCCGGCGCGTTCCTGGTCAACCCGCACGACATCGAGGGCCTGAAGGACACCATCGTGCGGGCGGCGACGGCCACGCCGCAGGAGGCCAGGCGCCGGATGCGCGCCATGCGACGGCGGGTCCGCGAACACGACGTGGCCCGCTGGGCGGCGGACTTCCTCGCCGCGCTCGGCCGGGCCCCCGGCAAAGACGGCGGTTCTTACCCGGCCGAGGAGTCGGAGATCGGCTGATCCGCCTGCCCTGCTGCACCACGACGGGTACGGCACGGGGCGAAGCCGCCGTCGGTCAGCCCCCTGGCAGTTCGCCGAGCGTCACCTGGACGGTCTGGTCCCTGGGCTCCGCGGCTAATCGTCAGGCGGACCTTGTCTCCGGGCCGGGCCCCCGCCAGGGCCGCCGCTAGCGCCGCCGTGTCCGGGCTACCGGCCGACCCGGCCGACTTGATCACGTCGCCGGCCCGCAGGCCGGCCCGGTCGGCTGGACCCCCGCCGGTGATCGTGACCACGCCGACCCCCTGGGCCGACGCACCGTCCGCGCTGAGGACGGTCGCGACCTCGGCGCCCAGGGC
>JBAUAY010000817.1:0-6958 GCA_049676235.1 Streptosporangiaceae bacterium | reverse complement strand
GGACGGCGGCTGGCGGAGATGCGGTCAGCGAACAGCCGCAGCCGCTCCGCGTCCGGGGCCACCCGGTCGCTCACCGTCCGGACGCGCGCCGGGCCGTCCAGCGGCTGGTTCCAGTCATCCAGCGGTATCGACAGGAAGACCGGTCCGGCCGGCGGCTGTAGCGCCATCGCGTAGGCCCGCATGAACGCCTCGGGCACATCCTGCGCGCGGTACGGCTCGTAGGACCACTTCACCCACGGCTTCGGCATCGTGGTGGCCTCGCGGTTGCCCAGGTACGGTTCCCCGATCATCAGCTCCCGGTGCTGCTGGCCCGCGGTGACGATCAGGGGGGTGTTTCCGTGGTAGGCCGCGACCAGGTTCCCCATGGCGTTCCCCACGCCCGCCGAGGAATGCAGGTTGACCAGGGCCGGGCGCCGGGTGACCTGAGCGAAGGCGTCGGCCATCGCGATGGCGGAGGCCTCCTGCAGCGCCAGCACGTAGCTGAAATCTTCGGGGAATTCCTGCAGGAAGGTTTCCTCGGTCGAACCTGGATTACCGAAGACGGTCGTCAGCCCGAGGGATCGCAGCAGATCGTAGGTCACGCTTCGGACGGTGGATTTCTCGGCCATGCCTCACTGTCTCAGCCACCCGCCGGCCGGGCATCGTACCAGGCACACGAAACCGAACCGACTGTTCGTTCCCTGCTGACGATGAACGCGCGGCTGGCGGCGCTTACGGTCATAGACGCTGACCGGTTGGGCATGCTTTAACTAGGGAGGTCGGTCGCCAGGGAGAGTGGAGGTCGCGCAATGCCGAACGACAGCAGCATGCGGACCGTATTGGTAGCCCTCGGGTCAGGCCTCGCCGTCGCGCTCGCCAAGGCCGCCGTCGCGGTCGTCACCGGTTCGGCCGCCATGGCCGCCGAAGCCGCGCATTCACTCAGCGATACCGCCAACGACCTGTTCCTCTTCGTCGCCCAACGTCGCAGCACCCGCCGCCCGGACAGCCGGCATCCCCTGGGGTACGGGCGGGAAGCCTACTTCTGGGCGCTGATCGCGGCCCTCGGTGTGTTCGTGGCTGGCGCGGCGTTCTCCTTGCGCGAGGGCATCACCGAACTGATCCATCCCGGCGTCACCTCGTCGTTCACCGTGGCCTATATCGTGCTGGCCATCTCCACCGTCTTTGACCTGGTGTCATTCCGTCAGTCAGCGGGCCAGATGATCTTCCGTGCGCGCCGTCACCATCAAGACGTCATGGACGAAGCCAGGGGAACGTCTGACCCGACGCTGCGGGCTGTCTTCGTCGAGGACGCGGTGTCCGTGTCGGGGGACGTGATCACGCTGGCCGCCCTGGCCCTTAATCAGATCACCGGGTCGTCGATACCCCAGGGGATAGCCGCGGTGCTCATCGGGCTGGTGCTTATCCGCACCAGCCTCCGGCTCGGGAAGCGCAGTCACGACTTCCTGGTCGGCGTATGGGTGCTGCCCCCCGCGACCTCGCCGGCCCCCGCGACGTCGCCGAGGCAAGATGCCGATGACTTCACCCAGCCACTCCGGCCCGCTGACGAAGACAGAGTACGCGCCTTCCTGTTCGACTACCCCGGCGTGACCGCCATTCGCGAGGTCCTGGTCACCTTCACCGGCCCGGGCCGGGCGTGGGTTACCGCGCGGCTTGACATTGACGATGGGCTCAGCGGCGCTCAGGTCAAGTCGCTGGTCCGCGGCATCGAGTCGGGCATGAAGCGTGAGTCTGAAGCCATCTACCGGGTCGACATCGTGCCTATCGGCGGAGCGTCCGGTTAGGCCGGGCGGGTCAGTTCCTCGAGCAGGAAGACGAACGACTCGTACGGGTAGCCGGTGGCCTGGCGCAGGCCCATTTCGCAGGTGCGGTTGGCCGACAGGTACGCCTGCGCGGGGGTCTGGTCTAGGCCTGTCTTCTCGTCGCGGGTGGCCGAGGTGACGAGTTCGGGGTGGAGCAGCCCGCGGTCACCGGCGGTGCCGCAGCAGGTGGTGCCGACCGGCACCAGGATCTCGCCGGCCAGGCGGCCGGCGAGGCGCTCGAGGGTCTTGGTCAGCCCCAGGTGGGTGGTGGAACAGGTCGGGTGGACCGCGGCGCGGTCGACCCGCCGGGTGATGCTAAGCGCCGGGAGCAGGCGGTCGCACCAGGCGATGGAGTCCAGCAGCGTGATCTGCTCGAGCCGGGCGCGGTGCTCGGGGTCGAGGTAGTTCTTGACGTCGTCGAGCAGCCCGTTGGTGCAGGAGGCCGCGTCGATGACGACCGGCATCGTGCCGTGCCCGCTCCACTCCCACAGCGCATCGCAGGTGGCGGCGGCCATCCACTTGTGTCCCCGGAGGTAGCCCTTGCTGCTCCACGGGGTGGAGCAGCACTTGCCCGCGACGTCGCCGGGGATCCACAGCGGCTGGCCGGCGCGCGCCGAGACCTCGACCAGCACCTGCGGCAGCGACGGGCGCCGGGACTGGCCCGGGTCGCGGCCGAAGATACGGTTGACGCAGGCGGGGAAGTACACCGCGGCGGCGCCCTCCCGCGTGCTCGAGGGCAGCGTGCGCAGCTGAGCGCGCGGCATCGGGCCGGGGACGGACGGGATGAGGTCGTCGCTGACGACCAGCCGGGCGGCCGCGGTCAGACCGGTCAGCGCCCTGACCCCGATGGTGCGCTGGATGATGTCGGCGGCGCCGACCGCCGTCCGCGCGAGCTTTTCCCCGGTGGCCCACCGCTGGGCGATCATCAGCGCGGCTTTCTCCCGCCGGGGGGTCGATTCGGCCCGGCGGAAACTCTTTTCCAGCGCGCCGGTGTTGATCTGGACCGGGCACGGGATCGCGCAGGAGCCGTCGACGGCGCAGGTCTCGATGCCGTCGTATTCGTATTCGTCCTGCAGCCGGGCGAGCAGGGGCGATCCTTCGGGCTGGCGGGCCATCTCCCGGCGCAGCACGATCCGCTGCCGCGGGGTGGTGGTGACGTTGCGGCTGGGGCAGACCGCCTCGCAGAAGCCGCATTCGATGCAGTGGGTCGCCACGTCCTCAATCGGCGGCGCCGACTTGAACGACTTCAGGTTGATGCCGTCGTCGCGGGTCAAGATCACGTTCGGCGCCAGCACGCCACGGGGGTCGGCGAGCTGCTTGATCCGCCACATCATGTCCGTGGCCTTGTTGCCCCACTCGTGGCGGACGAACGGCGCCATGTTGATGCCGGTGCCGTGTTCGGCCTTGAGCGAGCCGTCGTACTTGTCGATGACCAGCGTGACCAGATCGGCCATAAACGCCGAGTACCGGTCCCGGTCACCTGGGTCGGCGAGCCTGGGGGTCAGCGTGAAGTGCAGGTTGCCGTAGGCGGCGTGCCCGGCGGCGTTCGGCAGGAAGCTGTGCTTGGACAGCAGGCCCTGCAGATCCTGGGCGCCCTCGGCGATGCGGTCCGGCGGGAAGCACACGTCCTCGATGATCAGGGCGGTACCGTCGGGGCGCTGCTGCCCGACGATGCCCAGCAGCCCGTCGCGGACCCGCCAGGACAACTCGATCAGGTCCTCGTCGCGGGTGAATTCCAGGGGGTGGACCAGGTTCGCGCCGACGACGAGCCCGGCGACCCGGGCTTCCGCGGCGTCGAGCGCGGCCGGGCTGTCCGCGCGGAACTCCACCAGCAGCGCCGCGGCGTGCGGATCCAGATCCCGCCAGTACGCCGGGGTGCCAGGGAAGGCCTGCGCGGCCGCGGCCAGCGCGGGGGCGAGCATGAGCTCCACCGCTTCGGCGCCGCCTGCGACCAGGCCAGGGACCAGCGCGGCCGCTTCACCGATCGACGGCAGCGCGATCCAGCTGACCGTCGTGCTGGCCGGCGCCGGAATGGTGTTGATCACGGCCTCCGCCACGAACGCGAGCGTTCCCTCGGATCCGACGATGAGCCGGCGGAAGATCTCCAGCGGGGTACCGGCGTCCAGCAGCGCCGACAGCGCATAGCCGTTGGTGTTGCGGATGGTGAACTTGCGGCGGACCCGCTGGGCGAGCTGCTCATCGGCCAGCAGCTCGGCGCGCAGCTGCAGCAGCCCGGCGGCCAGCTCCGGCTCAGCGGCGGCGAACGCCGCCTCGCCGCCGGGGACGGCGGTGTCGATGACCGTCCCCGAGGCGAGCACCAAGGTCAGCGACGACACGGTGTGGTAGGCGTTGCGCTCCAAGGTGCAGCGCATGCCGCCGGCGTTGTTGGCGATGACCCCGCCGATCGTGGCCACGTCGGCCGACGCGGGGTCAGGCCCCAGCCGCCGCCCGACGCGCCGCAATACCGCATTGGCCTGACCCAGGATCGTTCCCGGGCGAGCCCGCAGCCGGGCTCCGCCGTCCTCGACCACCAGGCCGGCCCAGTGCCGCCGGACGTCGATGAGGATGTCATCGGATTGGGACTGCCCGTTCAGGCTCGTGCCGCCGGCCCGGAACGTGGCGTGCCGCCCGGTACGGGCGCAGTACGCCAGGATCGCGCGCACGTCGTCGACGGTGCGGGGCAGGACGACGACCTGCGGAAGGTACCGGTAGGGACTGGCATCGGAGGCGTAGCGCACCAGGTCAGAAACCCGGTGCCGCACCTGGTCCTTGCCTACCAGCTGGATCAGGTCGCTCGTGAGGGCGGCCGGGGTGCCTTCGACGCGGGCGGGGTCGACGGCATCGTCCTGCGCCGGGCCTGCGGGCCGGCCGATGGCCCGTACGTGGGGCGTGAGCATCTTCCGCAATGACTGCCAGCCTTCGTCCTATGAGGCACCCGATACGTCTTACCGTGCCAGCGGCCAGTCGGCCGGGCATCGTACTGGGCATACGAAACCGAACCGATGGTTCGTGCCCTCCTTACGATGAATGAGCTGCCGCCGGCACTTACGGTCAAAGGCACTGACCTCAGGGAGAGATCATGCCCATCTACCAGTGCATCAGTCCCGAAGGACTACTCGACGAATCCGCCCGGGGGAAGCTCGCCGAGGAGATCACCCGTATTCACTGCGATGCGACCGGCGTCCCGCCGACGTTCGTCAACGTCATGTTCCTCGACGTGCCGGACGGCAGGTACTTCGTCGCCGGGAAGCCGTCCACCCACTCGGTCCTGAACGGCGCCATCCGCGTCGGCCGGGATCTCGAGACGCGGCAGCGGATACTCCGGGAGCTGTCACAGATGTGGACACGTCTTACCGGCCAGACGGAGGGAGAACTGCTCATCTCGCTGTGGGAGAATCCGGCGGAGAACGTGATGGAGGCCGGATTGATCTTCCCGGGACTCGGCCAGGAACAACAGTGGTTCGAGCAAAACCGTGCCAGGCTAACCGAATTGGGCATCATTTAAAAATGGACACCTAAGCGAAAGCCCCCTCAGCTGGCGAGGAAGGGCAGGAACTCAGCGAGGAACTGGTCAGGAACCTCAAGATGCGGGATATGCCCGCACTCGGGTATCACCACCCTCCTAGCGCGGGGAATATCCTGAATGGCCGCGGCGGAAAGCTCCACGAAGTCACCGAGTCTGGCCGCGTCCTCCGGCTTCGCGTACTGGCCGAGCGGCACCACGTGATCCTCGGCCCCTACGATCAGCAGCGTCGGGGGCGCGACCAGGTGATATTCGTAGCGGACCGGCTGCTGATAGATCATCTGGAAGGTCAGTGCCGCGGCACGGGCCCACCGCGGGTAGTCCGGGCTCCGGGTGACGCCCACCAGGACGTCGGCTAGCGGCTCCCAAACCGTGGGTGTGGGATGCACGAAGTACCCTTCGACGTAGCCGCGGATGACGGCCGGGTCGGTCCAGTTCACTTCGTGCTGATAGAGCGTTTCCTCCGATTGCGGCGGGATGCCTATCCGGTAGTCCGCCAGGCCAAGGGGATCCTCGAGGACGAGATGCGTGACGCGGTCGGGGTGCATCAGCGTAAACCGCGTCGCGGTCATGCCGCCGGTCGAGTGGCCCAGGACCGCGACCCTCCCGACGCCGAGGTGATCCAGCAGGGCCGCAGTGTTGGCGGCCAGCAACTGGAAGCTGTAGTGGATATCGGGCTTGGGCGACTTGCCCCAGCCAATCTGGTCGGGGGCGACCACCCGGTACCCGGCCCCGGTCAACGCCTCGATGACATTACGGAAGTAGTAACAGCCGAACGCCTTACCATGGAAAAGGACGACCGTCTTCCCATTGGGTGCTTGGCCCGGCGGGACATCCATATATGCCATCTTCAGCCGCTGCAGGTCATTAGTAAGGGGAAAGAACTGAACCGGATAAGGATACTCGTACTCTTCAAGACAAATACCTAGAGCAGGCATTTCGTTGGTCATGACTGCGCACCTTTCGCAGTTCTCGCTTCGGGCTCGGTGTTCAGCTACGTGAAAGCCCCGATGCCGGTGATGGCGCGGCCGACGATGAGGGTCTGCATGGTCTCGGTGCCCTCGAAGGTATGGATCGCCTCCATGTCGACCATGTGCCGCATGACCTGGTAGTCGAGCAGGATGCCGTTGCCGCCGAGCATGTCGCGCGCCTCGGCGGTTATCACGCGGGCCTTGCGGGTGTTGTGCATCTTGGCCAGCCCGGCCACGGTGGGGGTCAGCCGGCCGGCCTCGGCCAGGCGGCCGATCTGCAGGCAGTACAGCTGCATCGCGGTCAGGTCCGCCAGCATCGACACCAGCCGTTGCTGGATGATCTGGAAGCTGGCCAGCGGCTCACCGAACTGGTGCCGCTCCTGCGCGTACCGCAAGGCGGCGTCGTAGGCGGCGGTGGCATGGCCCAGCGCCCCCCAGGCGCAGGTGCTCCGGGTGGTGGCCAGGACCCGGGTGGTGTCCTTGAACGAGCGCGCCCCCGGCAGCCGGTTCTCGGCCGGCACCCGCACGTTCTCCAGCGTGATCTCGGCCTGCCACACCGAGCGCAGCGACACCTTTCCCTCGATGACCCGGGCCTGGTAGCCCGGCGACCCCTTCTCCACGACGAACCCGTTGACCTGGCCGTCCTCGGTGTTGCGGGCCCAGAC
>JBAUAY010000816.1:0-3696 GCA_049676235.1 Streptosporangiaceae bacterium | reverse complement strand
GTGCCGGACGGCGCGGCCGCGCTCGACGTGCTCGCGAACCGGCTTAAGCCCGGAGACGTCGTATTGGTAAAGGCGTCTCGCTCGGCCCACCTGGAAGGTGTCGCCGCTGAGCTTCTCAAGGAGGCGGACCGGTGAAGACCGTCCTGTTGTCCGCTGCCATCTCGATGTTCATCGCGTTGTTCGGCACCCCGCTGGCAATCAAAACGTTCAGCCGACGCGGCTACGGGCAGGAGATCAGGTCGGACGGTCCGGCCGGGCACTTGTCCAAGCGCGGCACGCCGACCATGGGCGGCACGGTGATCATCATCGCGTCGCTGGGCGGGTACCTCATCGGCCACGTGATCACCGGCAACGCCATGTCCGCGTCCGGCCTGCTCGTGCTGTTCCTGATGACCGGGCTCGGCCTGGTCGGGTTCGCCGACGACTTCATCAAGCTGTACATGCAGCGCAGCCTGGGCCTGCGCAGCGGGGCCAAGCTGGCCGGCCAGGCCATCGTCGGCGGGGTGTTCGCGCTGCTCGCGATCAGGTTCCCGGACGGGTACGACCTCACCCCGGCCTCCACCCACCTGTCCTTCTACGCCGATTTCGGGATATCGATCGGACCGGTGCTCTTCGTGGTCTGGGTCATCGTCATGGTGTCCGGGATGTCCAACGGGGTGAACCTCACCGATGGTCTTGACGGCCTGGCCACCGGCGCAGCCATCCTGGTGCTCGCCGCCTACATGATCATCGGGATCTGGCAGCTGCGGAACGACTGCACCGTCTTCCTGGCCTCGAACTGCTACGACGTACGCGACCCGCAGGATCTCGCCATCGTGGCCGCCACCGTGATGGGGGCCTGTTCCGGGTTCCTGTGGTGGAACGCGCCGCCCGCCAAGATCTTCATGGGCGACACCGGGTCGCTGGCCCTCGGCGGCGTGCTCGCCGGGCTGGCCATCACCACCAGGACCGAGCTGCTGCTGCCCCTGCTCGGCGGCCTATTCGTGATCATCACGCTCTCTGTGGTGATCCAGGTCGGCTCGTTCAAGCTGACAGGCAAACGGGTATTCCGGATGGCCCCCCTGCAGCATCACTTCGAGCTGGCTGGATGGGCGGAAACCACCATTGTGGTGCGCTTCTGGATCATCGCGGGCATCTGCGTCGCCCTGGGCCTGGGCATCTTCTACGTGGGCTGACACCCTTCACCCCGTCAGCACCAGCCTCAGCAGGCCCTGGGGTGCCAGGCGTAGGCGGCCAGCTGATCGTCCACGGGTGCGCCGGTGAGCCGGTTGGCCAGGGTGGACATGGTGTAGGTGCCGATCCCGAGCGCGACCTCGAGCGCGTTCTGGCTGGTGTAGCCGTGGGCTAGGAAGTCTCGCAGGGCCTGGCCGCCGACGTCGCCCGCGGTGTCGAGCACCCGGAGGGTGAACACCCGGAGCGCGTCGAGGTGCTCGTCTGGTAGCGGGACGGCGTCTCGCAGCGCGGCGATGAGGTCCGGGCTGGCCCCGAGCGCGGTCAGCCTGGCCGTGTGCATGGCCACGCAGATGTGGCAGCCGTTCCGCGTCGCGACGGTCATGATCACCACCTCGCGGGCCACCGGGTCGAGCGTGGAGCGGTCGAAGATCGCGGTGAGCTTGCCGAAGCCGTCGAGCAGCTGGGGCGACGCCGCCATCCGGGCCAGGCCGGCTGGCACGTAGCCGAGGTGGTTCCGGGTCGCCGTCATGAACTTTCGGGCGGCCGGGGGCGCGGACTCGATGGTGTACTCGGTGAACAGAGAAGCAGATGTTAGGTCAGCGGACATGATGATCTTTCCTCGGGTAAGATAGACAACTAGGTTGTCTAAAACAGTAAATGAGGTTGTCCATCTATGTCAACTGACGAGCCGCGCACCTACGGCTTCGAGCTGCCGATGCTGCTGTTCGCCGGGTTCCGGTCGATCATCGACGAGCTGCACGCCGAGCTGACCCGTCGCGGCCATCCGGACATGCGCCCGGCGCACGGCTTCGCGTTGCAGGCGATCGGCCTCGGCGGGGCCACCGCCGCCGAGACGGGTCGGCGGCTCGGCATCTCTAAGCAGGCCGCGGGCAAGACGATCGACCGGCTCGAGGAACTCGGCTACGTGCACCGATCCGGCGACGAGGCGGACCGGCGGCGCAAGCTGGCCCGGCTCACCCCGCGTGGCATCGAGGCCCTGGCCATGTCCGCGATGATCTTCAGCGACATCCGGGCCCGGTGGCAGGCCACGCTGGGCGAGGCACGCCTGTCGGATCTGGAGGCCGCCCTGCGGACCATGGTTCCCGGTGAGACGTTCCGGCTTGACGTCCCAGGCTGGTTCGGTGCCTAGGCCGCTACGGTCACCGGCGCCGAACCGGACGTCCGCTAGACCAGGCGACTTCGGCCGCTCCTATCGGGGTGCACGCAGGACCCTGGACGAACGGCCAGATCTCCTCGGCGATGCAGCGCCAGTCCGCGGTCGCGGACAGCTCGCCGAGGAGCGCGAACAGGCCCAGGTTGATCCGCTGCAGGATCACGTAGGACCGGGGAATCTGCACGTAGGCGGCAAGCGGGCTGCGGAAGTCGAAGAAGCGCCGGGTCACCGCCGAGGCGTAGGCTCCGGTCATGGTCCGCGGGCCCCGCTCGCGGACCGTGTCGTAGAACACCGCCATGTGCTCGACGATCATGTCGGTGGGCAGCGGCGCACCGGGCATCAGGAAGCCGGCGTCCTCCATGGCCCGGCGGAACGCCTCGGGGTCGTTCTCTACGCACAGGTGCTTGACCATTTCGACCAGCGGTCGCAGCTCGTCGGCGGTGAAGTGCTTGACCAGCCCGAAATCCAGGAAGGTGACCCGGCCGCCGCCGTGGAACAGGTAGTTGCCCGGGTGCGGGTCGCCGTTGAAGGCGTGGGCCTCGTACAGGCTGCGGAACACGAAGCGGTAGATCGTCTCGGCGGCCAGGTCGCGTTCGGCCTGCGACCAGGTGGCGAGCTCGGCGAACCGCGCGCCGTCGGCCAGGTCGCTGGTCACGACCCGGCGGGTGGACAGTTCGGGCACGATGCCGGGCACGCTAATGGTGGGGTGGCCGGCGTAGTAGCGCGCGAACCTCTCCTGGTTCCGGGCCTCCCGCCGGTAGTCGAGTTCCTCGGTGACGCGTTCCCGCAGCTCGGCCAGCAGCGCGTCGACGTCCTGCATCGGCGCGGTGATCTTGAGCATCCGGCGCAGCAGCGCGACGTTGCCCAGGTCCGCCTCGATGGTCTCGGCGATGCCCGGGTATTGCACCTTGACCGCGACGGCGCGGCCGTCCTTGGTGATCGCGCGGTGCACCTGCCCGATCGAAGCGGCCGCGATCGGGTCGGGGTCCCAGGTAGCAAAGACCCGGTCCGGCGGCTGGCCCAGCTCCTCGGTAATGACCTGGGCGGCCAGTTCCGGGCTCATCGGGGGCACGCTGTCCTGCAGCCTGCTCAGCGTCCGCCGGGCGGCGGGGGACAGGCCGTCGTCGACGTAGCTGGCCATCTGGCCCAGCTTCATCAGCACGCCCTTCATCGTCCCCAGGGTGGCGGCGACGTCCTCGGCGGTCTGCAGGGCCAGGTCGTTGCGCACCGCCTCCCGGTGCTCGCCCGCGCTGGCGAACAGCCGGGGCGCGCTGGTCGCGTAGCGTGCGCCGCCGCGCGCCACCAGCCGCACCGTTGCCATGCCCCGCTGGAGCCTGAGCCTCCCCGCC
>JBAUAY010000815.1:0-1758 GCA_049676235.1 Streptosporangiaceae bacterium | reverse complement strand
CATAGCCGGCGGCCTGGCAGGCTCCGATGATGGCCTCGATGCGCTCCGGCAGTTCGCGGGCGCCGCGGGTGGCCAGCGAGCGGAAGAACACGTGCTCGCTTTGCAGGGCGTTCATCCGGATCCGGTCGCCGAGCAGGGCGCCGCCGCCGCGGCGGCGGGTCGGGTCCACGGCTAGGACGGCGACCCGCAGCTTGTCCTGCTGGTCGGTGCGGAAGCGGCGGACCAGTTCGTCGGTGAGCGAGGACTTGCCGGATCCGCCGGTGCCGGTGATGCCCAGCACGGGCACGGCGCGGGAGGCGGCGGCGGCGACCAGGGCGGCCTGGTCTTCGTCCGGGAGGCGGCCGGCTTGCAGGCAGGTGATCGTCCGGGCCAGCGCGCGGCGGTCGCCGGCCAGGAGGGCGTCGAGCGGGGGAGGTTCGGCGGCTAGGTCGACGTCGCACTCGCGGATGAGCTCGTTGATCATGCCGGGCAGGCCGAGCCGCTGGCCGTCCTCGGGTGAGAAGATGCGCACTCCGGCTTTCGCTAGGCGGGTGATCTCCGCCGGGACGATCACGCCCCCGCCGCCGCCGAACACCCGGACGTGCCCGGCGCCCGTTTGGGTCAGCAGCTGGGCCAGGTACTCGAAGTACTCGACGTGGCCGCCCTGGTAGGAGCTGATCGCCACGGCCTGGGCGTCCTCGTCCAGGATCGCGTCCACCACCTCGCGGACCGACCGGTCGTGCCCGAGGTGGATGACCTCCGCGCCCTGGGCCTGCAGGATCCGCCGCATGATGTTGATCGCGGCGTCGTGCCCGTCGAACAGCGCGGCGGCGGTGACGAACCGCACCGGATGCGCCGGGACGTGCAGGTCGCTGGGCTTCGCCGAACCGGACATGACAGACCTCAGGTACTTAGACGGCCAATATTTGGAAGTTAAAGTAATTGCCGGGTCTTGTCAAGGCAGCGTCCTGTCGAGGCAGCGTCCTGCTAAGGCGGCGTCCTGCTAAGGCGGGCGGCGGCGGGTCGCGTACGGTGAGTGAGTGCCCGACCCAGACCCCTTCGACCCCATTGCCGAAGCCCACCGCCAGTGGAGCGCCCGGTGGCCCGAGCACGCCGACCACATGGCGGCCGTCACCTCGGTCATGCGGGTCCAGCAGCTGCTGCTGGCCCGGATCGAGGCCGCCCTGCAGCCCTACGGCCTGACCTTCGCCGCGTACGAGGCGCTCCGGCTGCTGGCCTTCACCCGGAGCGGGTCCATGCCGATGGGCAAGATGGGCGAGCGCCTGATGGTCCACCCGGCCTCGGTCACCAACGCGATCCGCCGGCTGGAGCAGCGCGGGCTGGTCGAGCGGCACACCTCGGCGCAGGACCGGCGCGTCGTCCTGGCCACTATCACCGACGCGGGGCGGGCCGTGGCCCGCGACGCCACCACGGCGCTCAACCGGGCGGACTTCGGCCTCCAGGCCCTGTCCGGTGACGAGACGGCGCAGCTCACGTCGATGCTGCGGCACGTCCGGGTGGCGGTCGGCGACATCGCGGACGTGCCGGTCGGTAGTTCCTTATTTTCTGCCGAACGGTCCGTGGTTCGTGCGTCGGTTTTGCCCGTTCAGCTCAGCGCGCCGATCGACGCCAGCGATGGTGCGTGGGGGCCTTACTGGGGAGAGATGCCGAGCGCTTCGGGATGGGCCCGGCGGTAGTGCTCGGTCAGGACCTCACTGAGGTTGCCGGGCCGGTAGGCCACCGTGCGGTGGCAGATCTGGCAGCGGGTGACGGGCAGCT
>JBAUAY010000814.1:0-4514 GCA_049676235.1 Streptosporangiaceae bacterium | reverse complement strand
CGCTTCTCGTTCCTGGCCCTGGTGCTCGCGCTGTTCATGTTCGGCTATGTGGTGCGGGTCGGCGACCGGCTCAGCGTGCAGGCTCCTGCGCTCGCCGTGGCGGTGCCGGCCGGCACCGTCCCGGCCGCGAACCGGCCGGAGGAACCAGGTGCGCTCATGACGGCCACCGGGCCGGAGTCCGCCGAGGCGGCCTCGCACGGCGGCTGCGCCGGGGCGGGCCCAGTGAGCCAGGGGACTTCGTACCTGGCCCCCCGGTGCGCCGCGATGTGCAAGATCGCGATGGGGATCACCATGGGGTACATGCTGATCTTGATGCTTTAACCTGCGAACTCGTATCCGGCTTCTTCTACGGCCGTACGTAGCGCGGTGTCGCCGGGCAGCGGCTCACCGGTGATGCGGACTTTGCCCGCGACTACGTCGACGTCGATCTCGGTGACGCCGGGCAGCCTGCCGATCTCGGCCCGGATGGCGTTGGCGCAGTGATCACAGCTCATGCCGGTGACCAGAATGGATCGGGTTTCCACGCGGCTGATCCTAGCCCCATACGCCAGGAGTACCTTTGCCAGCATGACGGCTACCGCCGCCCCCGAGGTCACCGAGGTCGAGCTCGCCATCGGCGGTATGACCTGCGCCGCCTGCGCCGCCCGGGTTCAGGCCAAGCTGAATAAGGTCGAGGGCGTCACCGCGACCGTCAACCTTTCTACCGAACGGGCTCACATCACCGCCCCGGCCCACCTCTCCGCCTCAGACCTGGTCGCTGTGGTCGAGGCAACCGGCTACTCCGCCGGGCTGGTCCGGCCGGCTGACGCGGAGGTGACCGCCGATGAGGCCGCGGTCCGGCGGCTGCGCCGCAGGCTGATCCTGGCGTTGGTATTCTTCGTCCCGCTGACCGACTTGTCGATCGTGCTGTCGGTGTTTCCGTGGGCGCGGTTCCCCGGCTGGCAGTGGTTCCTGGTGGCGCTGGCCGCGCCGGTGGCGGTCTGGGCCGCGTGGCCGTTCCACCAGGCCGCGCTGCGGCAGGCCCGGCACTTCTCCTCGTCGATGGACACGCTGGTGTCGCTGGGCATCGTGGCCGCGTGCGGCTGGTCGGTCTACGCCATGTTCGTCCTGGACCGCGGCCGGACCGGGCTGGCCGGCCTGCAGGCGCTGCTGCACAACTCCGGCGGCGGGATCTACCTGGAGGTAGCCGCCTCGGTGACCACGTTCCTGCTGGCCGGGCGCCTTTATGAGGCCCGGGCCCGGCGCACCGCCGGCGAAGCCATGCGCGATCTGGCCGCGTCCGGGGCCAAGGACGTCTGCGTGCTCGGCGACGACGACACCGAGCAGCGCATCCCGGCCGATCTGCTGCGGGTGGGCCAGCGTTTCGTGGTGCGCCCGGGGGAGCGGATCGCCGCGGACGGCGAGGTCACCTCCGGCCAGTCCGCCGTGGACCGGTCCATGATGACCGGCGAGTCGGTCCCTGTCGACGCGGCCGCGGGCGACAGCGTGACCGGCGGCACCATCGCCCTGACCGGCCGCCTGGTGGTCCGCGCGGACAAGGTCGGCCGGGACACTCAGCTCGCGCACCTGATCGCGATGGTCGAGCAGGCCCAGGCCGGAAAGGCCAGCATCCAGCGTCTAGCCGACCGGATCTGCGCGGTGTTCGTCCCCTGCGTGCTGGCCTGCGCGGTGTTGACGCTGGCCGGCTGGCTGCTGGTCGGCAGCCCGGCCGGTCACGCCTTCAGCGCCGCCCTGGCCGTGCTGATCATCGCCTGCCCGTGCGCGCTGGGCCTGGCCACCCCCGCCGCCCTGGTGGTGGCGTCCGGCCGAGGCGCTCAGCTCGGCATCTTCATCAAGGGCTACCAGGCGCTGGAGTCCTCCCGCGCCATCGACACCGTGGTCCTGGACAAGACCGGGACGGTCACCACCGGCCAGATGACCGTGACCGCCGTCCAGCCGGTTCCCGGCACCAGCCGTTCCGACCTGCTTCGCTACGCCGGATCGGTCGAGCAGGCCTCCGAGCACGCCGTAGCCGCCGCGGTGACCGCCCTGGCCGTGACCGAAGCGGCGCCGCTGACGTCGGCTGACGGCTTTATGGCGCTTCCGGGTCTGGGGGCTCGCGGCCTCGTGGACGGTCACGAGGTCGTCGTCGGCCGGTCCAGGCTGTTCGCCGACCTCGGGACGAGCGTTCCCGCCGACCTCGCCTCGTGGTGCCGCGCCCAGGAGGAGGCGGGCTGCACCGCGGTGCTGGCCAGCTGGGACGACACGATAAGGGGCGCGCTGGCGGTGACCGACACGGTCAAGCCGTCCGCCGCCTCCGCCGTGGCCGGGCTGCGTAGCCTGGGCCTGCGGCCGGTGCTGCTGACCGGCGACAACGCTGCCACAGCCCAGGCGGTCGCCGCCGCCGCAGGGATCGAGGAGGTCATCAGCGAGGCGCTGCCCGCGGCCAAGGCAGAGGTGATCACGGACCTGCAAGCAGCGGGACGTTCGGTCGCCATGGTGGGGGACGGGGTCAACGACGGTCCGGCCCTGGCCGCGGCCCAGCTGGGTCTGGCCCTCGGGTCGGGCACGGACGTCGCCATCTGCGCGGCGGACATGATCTTGCTCCGTGACGACCTGGAGGTCGTCCCCGACGCCATCAAGCTGGCCCGGGCCACGTTCACGACCATCCGCCGCAACCTGGCCTGGGCGTTCTGCTACAACGTGCTGGCCATCCCGCTGGCTGCGCTCGGCTTCCTGAACCCCATCGTCGCCGCCGCCACGATGACGCTGTCCTCGGTCTTCGTGGTGTGGAACAGCCTGCGCCTGCGGCGCTTTGGCTGTTGACTGCAGCTTTACAGGGGCTCGCTGAAGTACCAGCGATGGCCCTCGGGATCGTCCACTGTGTAGCTGCGGGCCCGGTTCGCCCTGGTCCCGATCTCGGACACGTTCGCGCCGGCGGCGTGGGCGCGGTCCCGGTGGGCCGGCAGGTCCGTGATCGTGATGCACTGCATCTGAGTTACCTCACCGAGTCTGGCGGGCCCCCGGAAATCAGTCCCGGGGGAACCCAGCCTGATGACACCGCCGTTGTCGAGCAGCAGCTCCCCGTGCCTGACGGTCCCGTCGCTCCGCTTGTCGCGCACCCGCTCGGTGAAGGTGAAGGCCCTGATCAGCCAGTCCATCGCCGCCCCGGCATCGGCGTACAAGAGATAGGGGACGACCTGCGGATCTGGATTGTCCTCCGGCATGGCACCAACCTTACTGCCGGCATAGGGCCAGGAGCTGTTGCGTGCGGCCGGGCAGCCCCGCGACCGCCCGGCTTCCGGGTAGCAGGCAGCCCATGGTTGGGGCTGGCTGGGGGCTGGCCTGGGGGCTGGCGCTGATGCGGCGAGACCGCTGGCGCGGCATCGTCGGTTACACGGCGGAATCGTCAGCGTCCCCCTGGCGCAGGGGCCCGGGGCGGTCCAGGAGCATAGGAGAAAGCAATGATCAGGTCACTCACCCGGCTGGAAGCAGGGAAGCGTCTGCGGATGCTGCTGGCCCTGCTGGCCGTCGCCGCAGCCGCGGCGGTACTGGCAGCGTGCAGCTCGTCCGCCACATCCTCCGCCGCCGGCGGCGACACTAGCACCGGCAGTCCCGCCGCGGCGACCGCGGGCAGCCTGAAGACCGCCACGATCGGGGGCGCCACGGTGCTGACCAACGCCCAGGGCTTCACGCTGTACTCGTTCGCGCCCGATACGGCCACCAAGTCCAACTGCAACGGGACGTGCGCGCAGAACTGGCCGCCGGTCAAGGGGCCGGCCACGGCGTCCGGGGTCTCGGGCACGTTCGGCACCATCAAGCGAGCCGACGGTTCGGTCCAGGCCACCTTCGACGGGCACCCGCTGTACGCCTTCGTCGGCGACACCGCCCCCGGGCAGAACAAGGGCAACGGCCTGAACGCGGCCGGCGGGCTGTGGCACGAAGCCACCACCTCCGGCACCGCCGCCGCCGGCAGCTCCTCATCGGGCTCTAGCGGCGGAGGAAGCGGGTACTGACCGGACCAACCAGGCCTACACGGAGGACTGACAGATGACAGACCGGCACAGCATGACCAAGCTGGGAACGATAAGGGGCGCGGGGCGGGCCGCGCGGGAGGACGCCGGACGGCCGGCGCCGCGCTGGCCCGCAATCATCCTGCGCGTGGCGGGTTCGGGTCTGCTGATCGCCACCGGGGCGATCCATCTGGACCTGTACCTGACCGGGTACCGGACGATCCCGACGATCGGGTGGCTTTTCCTGCTGCAGGTGATCGCGGCTTTCGGCCTCGGGCTGGCGGTGCTGGCCATCCCCAGCCGGCTCGTCACCCTGAGCCGGTTGGCGGCCGGGGCCGGAGCGGTCTTCGCCCTCGCCACCCTCGGCGGCTACCTCCTGACGGTCTGGATCGGGCTGTTCGGGTTCAAGGAGGTGCGGACCACAGCGGGGATCGTGGCCGGGGTGATCGAGGTCGCGGCCTTCGCCGTGCTGGCGGTCTTCGCCGCCACCCCTCCCGCGTCACGGGCGGCGGGGCATCGGCC
>JBAUAY010000813.1:0-5103 GCA_049676235.1 Streptosporangiaceae bacterium | reverse complement strand
CGGAACCGGGCCCGGCCGCCGACGGCCTGGACGCCATGCTGGACGTGCTCACCTGCCCGGTCCGCAGTGGTTTCATCCTCACCCGCCGCAGCCTGGCCGCCGGCGCGAAGGCGGCAGGTGCAGGTCACCGGATCGGCGAACGGCGCTTCACGCTGCGAGCCCTGCTGGAACAGGACCCGGCCGGCACTGTGCGCTGGCTGGCCGAAGAGGCCGCGCGCTGGTCCCGGCGGTACGCCGCCGCGCCGCCCCAGCCGGACGGCGGCCCGCGGTCACCGGACATCGTCGGGGCCTGGTGGGCCCGGCGGGCGGGCCATACCGCTCGCATTCTCGCCATGACCACGGGGGACTCAAATGCCGTCGGCGCGCCGGAGTCATGAATTTCCTTGCTATAATACCCCCTAGGGTATTGCTGGACCGTTACGGATCTGGCCCCGGGAGTCAGGGAGTTGCCGTGGACGTGGACAGTCAGACGATGGCCGACGTGATCAAGCGGCTGCGGCGCGCCCAGGGCCAGGTTGGCGGAGTCATCAAGATGATCGAAGAGGGCCGGGACTGCGCCGACGTGATAACCCAGCTGGCCGCCGCCTCCCGGGCGCTGGACCGGGCCGGTTTCAAGATCATCGCGACCGGCCTCAAGCAGTGCGCGCTGGAGGAGAGGGAAGGTAACGGCACGGCGGACAGCGACCGCGCCGAGCTCGAAAGGCTCTTCCTCTCGCTGGCCTGACGCCCCGTGCCCGATGCCGGTGCCCGACGCGGGTCACCGGCCTCCGCTCAGGCGGCGCGGCGGCGGACCAGCCAGACGGTCGCGGCGATGAGCAGCACGGACAGGGCGAGCAGCCAGCCAGCCTCGACGAACTGCATGGGCCAGAACCGGCCGACCGGGATGTAGCGTTGCCAGACCGTGATGCCATGCTGGGCGAACTCCTGCGCCAGCGTTTCCTTCACACTCGGGCCGTTACGGGGGAACAGCGCGAAGATCTGGTTGAGCGTGGACTGGCTGGCCGGCTTGCCGCCCGGTTCGGTGTACCACGTGCTCAGGACCCAGGGGTCGTTGACGCTGAAGGGACGGAGGTTGATATTGGGGTGGCTGGTGACCAGCGCCAGCGGGTAGTGCTCGCGCAGGAACCCCCAGGTCGCCAGCGCGAGCCCGAGGTAGACACCCAGGGTGGCGGCCATGGCCGGGACGATCCGGCGGATGAGCATGCCGGCGAGCGCGCCGATGGCGAAGGCGACCAGGGTCCAGGCGGCGAACGCGATCCCGTGCGTGGCGAACACCGTCGATGTGAATACGGTCAGGTCCTCCTGCGCCAGGAACGGCTGGAAGAACCAGACGAACACCTGGCTGAACGCCCCGGCCGCGGCGGTGACCGCGACGGCGAGCAGCGCGAGCTTGGCGATGGCCCACCGCTCCCGGCCGAAGCCCTGCGTCCAGGCGTACCGGTAGGTGCCGGTCTCCAGCTCCCTGGCCAGCACCGGGGCGCCCGCGAACGCCCCGATCAGGGCCGGCGTCAGGTTCATGAAGATATTGAGGGTATTCGCTATCGTCCAGTCGGTGCTGTTGAAGTTGCTGTTCAGGGCCCCGCAGGCGGCCGAGCTCGCCGGGTGGCAGGCGGTCAGGACCGCGTAATCGTGGTGGATCTTCAGGCCCGCGATCCACAGGAATACGGCCACCCCGCCGAGCACCACGGGCACGCTGATCAGCGTGGGCCGGTGCTGCCGCCAGGTGACCCAGGCCATCCGCCGCCACGGCACCGGCTGCAGGGCGGTGTCCTGGCTCGGCGACGCGGGCATGGTCAGCACGGTCATCGTGCCACCTCCGTCGGCTCGTTGTACTGGGTGAGTGAAGGACCAGGGAATTCCGCGTCACCCGGTGCGCGCAGGTAGGCCATGACGAGTTCTTCCAGGCTGACCGCGTGTGCCTCCCAGCCGGGCGGCACCGGGCCGGAGTCGGGGTCGCCTCCGTCGGCCCTGACCAGCAGGTGGGCCTGTGCCGCGGCGCGTCTAGCCTGGATGACGCGGAACTGCCCGGCGTACTCATCCGACTCGCCGGCGGGGCCGGTCAGCACCCGGTGCCTGGCCAGCAGGTCATCGACCTCGCCGGCCACCCGCAGCTGGCCGCGGGACAGCAGGATGAGGTAGTCGGCGACCCGCTCAAGCTCGGCCAGCGCATGCGAGGACAGCAGCACGGACAGGCCGTCGTCGGCCATCGCGGCCATCACCGTGGCCATGAAGTCCTGCCGGGCCAGCGGGTCGAGCATCGCTAGCGGCTCATCGAGGATCAGCAGCCGCGGCCGCCTGGCCAGCGCCAGGGTCAGCGCGAGCTGGGCCTGCTGGCCGCCGGACAGCTTGCCGGCCTTCTTTTTCAGCGGGATGCCCAGCTCGGCCAGCCGCGCCTGTGCATAAGGCCGGTCGAAGCCCCGGTTCAGGTTCCGGGTCAGGTGCAGCATGTCTCCGGCGGACAGGTTCTTGTACAGCGGCGCGTCCTGCGCGACGAACGCGATGCCGTCCAGCGCGGCCGGGGATCCGGCGGGCCGGCCGCCGAGCACGCTGGCGGTGCCGGCGGTCGGGACGGCCAGCCCGACGCACATGTTCATCAGGGTGGTCTTGCCCGCGCCGTTCGGGCCGACCAGCGCGGTCAGGTGTCCGGCGGGGATCGCCAGCGTGCACTCGCGCAACGCCCAGGTGCGGCCGTAGCGCTTGCCCAGGCCGCTGGTTTCGATGACGTTCATGCGACGCCCTCCGTGTCGCCATCTGCCGTCCCGGGACGGTCGGCGGAGCCGTCTCGGCGTTTAAAGAAATCCCGCAGCACGCTGGTGAACACGGCGACGATCCCGTCCTCGTCCAGTCCGGCCGCGTCGGCCGAACCCAGCCAGCCGAGCAGCGTCCGGCGCAGCACGGTCAGCTCGGGCAGCGCGATCTGGCTCAAGGTGGCCTGAATGAACGTGCCCTGGCCGGGCCGCCCGGCCGCCAGGCCCTTGGTCTCAAGCTCGCGGTAGGCCTTCAGCACCGTGTTCGGGTTGATGGTCAGCGAGGTGACCACGTCCCGGACCTTGGGCAGCTGGTCACCGGGCTTGAGGTACCCCAGCCGCAGGGCATGCTCCACCTGCTGGACGAGCTGCAGGTAGGTCGGCACACCCGAGGCCGGATCAAGCCGGAACTCGATCGGTGATGCCGGTCCGCGGGCACCCGCCGCCCGGCCATCGCCGTCACCGCCGCCTGGCGGGCTTATCCCTTTATCTATTGTCATAAGACAAGATTACAGACGACGGTGTCGCCGTCAAGCCTTCGTGGCAAGCGCTCGCCCGGCAACCGGCGCAGGTGCCGCGTCGCCGACCGGGCGAGCGAACAGGGTGACTGCCTCAATCGGCGCAACGGGATAAAGAAATGCCGCGCGACGGTCCCTGGCGGCGCGCTACCACAGGCCGAGCAGCGAGCCGAGGGAACGGGCGGCCTGGCCGCCGCCGTCCTCGGCGATGTTCAGCGCAGCGGGAACGTCGAGGTCATTGGCCAGTGCCGCCCGCATCGCGGCCACCGCCTGGCCGGCGCTTCCGGCCACACCGCGTTCCGGGCGGCCGGCGGCCGCCTGCAGGCGCTCGAGCCTGGCACCCGCCGCATCCAGGCCAGCCATGCTGAAGCTCCAGTCCCGATCCCAGCGACGGTCCAGGATCAGCAGCCGCACGGCGGCCGCGGGATGCTCCTTGAGCAGGTCGCTGACCAGGACCAGGTTGCCCGTTGACTTGGCCATCTTCGCCCCCGCCACCTGGACCACGCCCGCGTTCAGCCGGGTCCGGGAAAATGGCGTCACCCCGGTGAACGCCTCGGCCAGGGCGGCCTGGTAGGCGTGATGCGGGAAACGCAGATCGCCGCCTCCGGCCTGCACGTCGACGGCCGGGCCGAACGCGTGCAGCGCCATCGCGGCGCACTCGGCATGCCAGCCCGGCCGGCCCGTTCCCCACGGGCTGGCCCAGCCAGGTTCCCCGCTGTGCGAGGCGCGCCACACCGCCACATCGAACGGGTCGTCCTTGGCTGGATCGGCCGGGTCATCCCCGTACTCGTCGGCCAGCCGCAGCGCGGTCGCGCGATCTGGCACGGCCCTGCGCGCGACCTCGGCGCCACGGAAATAGACCTGCCCGCCCCGCTCGTATGCCGTCCCGCGCTCGAGCAGCCCCGCCGCCAGCGCGATCACCTGCCCGATGTAGGCGTGCGCCCGCGGCTGCAGGGCCGGCAGGCCGACGCCGAGCGCGGCCATGTCGCGATCGAAATAGAACTGCTGGATGGCGGCGAACCGGTCATACGGCGAGCCGGCCCGGTCGGCGGCGGCCAGCAGCACGTCATCCACGTCCGTGACGTTGCGGCAGATGATCACCTCGGCGCCCGCGTCGCGGAGCACGCGGGCGAGGGTGTCGATCCACACGAAGGACGCGGCGTGACCCACGTGGGTCACGTCATAGGGCGTGATTCCGCACGCGTATACGCGCGCCCGGCCCACGAGCGGCAACACGATGCCGCCCACCGTCACCGCGCCCGGCAGGCCGGCGTCCTCCATCTGATCCATCAGCGACCTCCCGCAGTGAGCATCCGCGGAAGCCACGCTATGGCATAAGCCAGCGATAAAGGGCAGGGCACGGCCGCAGCGGTGCTCAACGCCTGACCGCGGCCGCTTTGTCTGCAGTTTCGGGTGCTATAACCCCCGAAACTGCAGACAAAGCCGGGCGCCGGACTTACCTGGGGTCAGATAGTCACATCGATCTTGGTGACCTGACCGTTGTCTGCCTCCACCGAGCGCTCGGCGCGCAGGCCGCCCGGGGCCAGCACGCGCAGGGTCCACGACCCCGGCGCGGCGAAGAACCTGAACCCGCCGTCGTTCCCCAGCGGGACTTCGGCCACGAACTCATCGCCGGTGCCGAGCAGCCGGGCGTAACCGGTAGCCACGGGGTTGCCTTCGTGTACCACCCGTCCCTCGACCACGGCCTGGCTGCCGGTGGCCGCACTCGCGCTGACGCCGCCCGCGGGCGCGCCGCACCCGTCGCCGGCACTCATCGTCCGTCACCCAGCTCGATCGGCACGCCGACCAGGGACCCGTACTCGGTCCACGAGCCGTCG
>JBAUAY010000812.1:0-2564 GCA_049676235.1 Streptosporangiaceae bacterium | reverse complement strand
CCAGGGTCCATCCGGCGAGCAGCAGTGTGTCGTTGAGCGGCGGGTAGGGGTAATCGAATATGAGCGGGGCGAGCCAGATCGCCCAGGCGAAGTCGATGGCCAGCGCCAGCCAGGCCCAGTAGCGCTTCCCGGCGGTGGCCGCCACGAAGAACGCGATGATGAAGCTGACGTGAGCCCAGCCATTGCCCGACGACCACGGGAGCGTTGCGGCGAGGCACACCCACAGCGCCGCCACGGGATGCCGGCGCCGCGCGACCAGGGCCACCGGGCCCGCCACGAGCAGCACCCAGTCCACCGCCCCGAGGGAGCGCGGTGGGCTGAAGAGGTGGAAGGTCCGGCCGGCGACCGCGGCCCCGGTGAGCTGTACCGCGAGCAGCACGAGCGGCAGCGCGAGATCCCGCCGCGAGCTCAGCGTCGGCGGCCACCACGGCGTGCGGGACGCCCGTCCGGCGATGGCGGCGTCCGGGTCTCTCATCTCGGTTCAAGCGTAATGAGCCACCTGGCCAGGCGCATCGGCTGACCGGCGGATCCTTGCCTGCACGTTGTGCGTACCCGCGGCCGCCCTGCTACGCCGGCTGACGTAGCCGGGAAGCCGATGCTGGCCCGACGACATCTCAGCGGCGATCGCCCACGATTGCAGTCACGCACGGGTCCGTGAGCTGAGATACCCGGAGAGGAAAAGACGTTGGCTGGTTTCGCTCGCTGGTGCTTCCTTCATCGAAGTGCGGTCCTGGCCGTATGGCTGATAGCCCTGACCGGTTTCTTCGCCATCGGCCGGCTGACCGGATCGGCGTACTCAAACAGCGACTCGCTGCCGGGCAGCGACTCGGCGAAGGCCCTGCAGGTACTGACCACCCACTTCCCGGCCCAGGCGGGCGACAGCGACCAGATCGTCGTGCAGGCCAGGCAGGGGACGCTGCGCTCGCCGGCCGCCCAGACCGCGGTCACGTCCATGCTCGCCCGGGTCGCCCGGCTTCCCCACGTGCGCTCGGTGACCTCTCCCTACGCTCCGGGAGGCCAGATCAGCAGGGACGGCACGATCGGCCTGGCCACGGTGGACCTGGACGCCCAGGCGCTTAACGTGCCGAACCCGGCCGTCCAGACGCTGGTCTCCACCGCCCAGTCCGCCGACCGCGCGCTGCTGAACGTCCAGCTCGGCGGCGCGGCGATCGAGAACGTGGCGACAGGCAGCGGAGATTACACCAGCGTGATACTGGGGATCGTGGCCGCGCTGGTCGTGTTGTTCTTCGCGTTCCGGCGCTCGGTGCTGGCCGCGCTTCTGCCGCTTATCTCGGCGCTGGTGGCGATCGGGGCGGGCCTGTCGATCGTGACCATCCTTACGCACGCCATCGCGGTCGCGAGCTGGGTGCCGTACGTCGCCATCATCGTGTCCCTCGGCGTGGGCGTGGACTACGCGCTGTTCGTCGTCAGCCGGCACCGCAACGGTTTGCTCGCCGGTCAGACGCCCGAGGACGCCGCCGTCACCTCGCTCAACACCTCGGGCCGCGCCGTGCTGCTGGCCGGGCTGACCGTATGCGTCGCGCTGCTCGGGCTGTTCGCCCTCCAGGTCAGTTCCCTGTACGGCGTGGCCGTGACGGTCGCGCTCGTGGTCGTGCTGACCATGGCAGCGTCGCTGACCCTGCTGCCGGCCATGCTGGGCTTCCTGGGCCTGAAGGTGCTGCGGCGAGCCGAACGCAGGATGCTCGCACAGCACGGGCGTCAGGTGGAGCAGACAGGAGCCTTCTGGCTGCGCTGGGCCGAAGGGCTCGGCCGCAGGCCGGCGATCCCCGCCGTCCTCGCGCTGGCGGTGATCGCGATCCTCGCCCTGCCGGTCCTCAGCTTCCGCACCGGGCTGCTGGACTCCAGCACCGACCCGGCGTCATCGACCACCTACCAGGCCTACCAGCTGCTGGCGAAGGGGTTCGGCCCCGGCTTCAACGGGCCCCTGGACGTGGTCGGCCAGGTCAACAGCCCCGCCGACCAGGCACGCTTCGGTGCGTTCGTCGCCTCGGCCCGCACCCAGCCGGGCGTGGCCGGGGTCCTGCCGCCGGTGCTCAGCCCGGACGGCAAGGCCGAGGTCGCCGAGGTGTTCCCGACCACCGGACCACAGGAAGCCGCGACCACCACCACGCTTGACCGGCTGCGAGCCGGCGTTCCCCGGGCGGAGGCGGGCAGCACGCTGACGATCCACATCGGCGGCGTCACGGCCGCCAACGAGGACTACTCCCAGATCCTGAGCGCCAAGCTGCCCCAGTTCCTGGCCGTGGTCATCGGACTGTCCTTCCTGCTACTCCTCGTCGTCTTCCGCAGCCTGCTCATCCCGCTGACGGCATCGATCCTGAACCTGCTGTCCTTCGGGGTCGCGCTGGGCGTTATGACGGCCGCGTTCCAGTTCGGCTGGGGCAAGTCGCTGCTCGGGTTCAGCCAGGCCGGGCCCATCGAGGCGTGGATCCCGGCGCTGATGTTCGCCGTCTTGTTCGGCCTGTCCACCGACTACGAGGTCTTCCTGGTCAGCCGCATGCACGAAGAGTGGATGCTCTCTGGCGACAACAAGCGCGCGGTGG
>JBAUAY010000811.1:0-4485 GCA_049676235.1 Streptosporangiaceae bacterium | reverse complement strand
GCCGGTTTCTGAGCTCCAGTGACATGTTCTCGTCGTGCCTGCGGTAGAAGGCTTGATCTGCGCGGATGAAGGCCACGTCGGAGTAGGCCGCCAGCCGCATCCACATCTCGACGTCGGACGTGTGGTAGCAGTCCGGGTTGTAGCCGCCCACATGATGCTGGACGGACGTCCGGACCACGACCTCCGGCGAGAAGATGCAGGTATTCGCTTCCCTGAAGCGCCGCTCGAGCCACCAGTGACCTGGCCAGATGGTCTGTCCCCGAGTCTCCGTCCGGGCGGGCCGTGGCTCCTCGCCGCCCCGGAATTCCACCACGTTGCCGTAGACGAAGCCCACCTCGGGGTGAGCGTCCATGATGTCAGCGGCCCGGCGGAGGGCACCCGGCGCCAGCCGGTCGTCCGCGGAGATCAGTACGCAGTAATCTCCGTCCGCCCATTCGAGCAGGCCTTCGTTGAACGTGGCGATGTGGCCCCGGTTGACGGGATGGACGATCACCTCGACCCGGTCGTCAGCCGCCGCCAGCTTTTGCGCGATCTCCGCGCTGTCGTCCTGTGACGCATCATCGATGATCACGACCCGGACGTCGGTGCCGGGCTGGTCGTCAAGGGCGCCGGCGACGCAGTCGCCGAGGAACTTGCCGTAGTTGTAACACGGGATTACGACGTCGACCCGGCTCATGTCCCACTCCCCTCATGTCCCACTCCCCTGCCCGACTGGCCCGCGGACCGGCGCCGCGTCCCGGTCCGGCTGGATCCCCCGTAGTGGCACCGGAGCTCCCTGCAGCGCGATGCTGCGCGACGCCGCCTCGAGGATATCAAGGACACGCAGACCGGAGCGGCCGTCGGTAAGTGATGCGCGGCCGGTGCGGATGCAGTCCGCGAACTCCTCGACCACGCTGGCCAGCGCCTCACGCTCGTTGAGCGCCGGAGACACCAGGTCACCCGTCCGGTACGAGACGAACGCCTTCTGGCGGTCCTCCGCCCCGGCGTCCTGCGCCGGTACCAGGTCGACGCCCCGGTCGAAGACGGTTACCCGCTGCAGCGGGTTGAGGTCATCCCACAGCAGGGCCCGCTTGGATCCACCGATCATCGTGGTCCGGACCTTGGTGGGCGACAGCCAGTTCACGTGAAAATGAGCGATCGCACCGCCCGTCAGCTGAAGAGTCACGAATGCGACGCAGGACCGGCCGGTACCGATGGGGTCCGCCCCGTGCGTCGCGACCGAGAGCGGCTCGACCCCTGGCGGAAGGATCGACCCCAGGATGGAGATGTCGTGCGGAGCAAGGTCCCACACCACATCAATGTCGGGCTGCACCAGGCCCAAGTTGATCCGCACCGAGTCGAAGAAATGCAGGTCCCCGATCTCCCCCGAGTGCACTAGCTCCCGGATCTTGCGAACGGCCGGGGTGTAGCAGAAGGTGTGATCGCACATGAGCACCAGGCCAGCGCGATCCGCCTCCTCGACCAGGCGGAGCCCGTCGGCGTAGGTAGCCGCCAGCGGCTTCTCGATGAGCACGTGCTTGCCAGCTCGCATGGCCGCGAGCGCAATGTCCAGATGGGTGCCGGCCGGCGTCGCGATAGCGATGGCATCGACCCGCTCATCGGCGAGCACGACATCCAGGTCATCGGTCGCGCCGATGGTCGAATACGGCCCGAGCACCTGGACTGCGCGGGACTTGTCGATGTCGCACAGCCAGGTAAGCCGATAATGCGGCGAGCTGGCGAAGTTCCGCACAAGGTTCGGCCCCCAGTAGCCAACGCCGACCACCGCGAGGCCAATCGGCCGCTGTGGTCTGCTGACGTAGCGCTCAGAAGTCATGGCACTCCGGTCTGGTTAGGGCAGGATCAAGCTGCGCCGCCGAAAGCTTCTCCCGAGCCACCTGCGGGCCGACAGCAGCACGGCGCGGTCATGCGCAGCACGGACGGCCCCTTCAGATCCCGTCTCGCCTGGCGTCCACGAATATTAGACGCGTGGACCCGGCGAGATGTTTACATCGGCCAGCGTACCGTCCGTTTCGGTGAATAGTTCGCCAGTCTGCGGGCAGCGCCACCGTGAGTCAGGATCCGGCACCAGCCTTACCCCGGCCCGGCCCACCCACCCGATCCTCCGCGCCGGCACGCCAGCGACCAGGGCGAAGTCGGGAACGTCCCGTGTCACCACGGCACCGGCGGCGATGAGGGCCCACCGGCCGATCTCGACCCCGGCGAGGATGACCGCCCGGGCACCGACCGATGCCCCCTCGCGGACCACGACGCCCTGAGCAAGCCAGTCCGCGGGCCGCTTCAGCTCCCCTGTCACGCCGACAGAGCGCGGGTATACATCGTTCGTGAGCACGGCCGAGGGACCGATGAAGACAGCGTCCTCCAAGCGGGCCGGTTCATAGACAAGGGCGTAGTTCTGCAGCTTCACGTGGTCCCCCAGGACCACGCCCGGACCGACGTAGGCGCCTCTCCCGATGATGCAGCCCCGCCCGATCTGCGCGTTCTCGCGGATTTGGGCCAGATGCCATACCCGAGTGCCGACCCCGAGTTCTGCCCGCTCGTCGACGTCGGCGGTGGGCTGTACATGGACGCCGGGCCCAGCTATATGTCCGTTACTGTCCGGTTGCATGTTTCCTCTCCGGGCTGGGCTGCCAGCAGGTCACTGTACGTGGGCGTCCTGGCGCTCTGCCGTGGCACGCTTGGCGGGCCGACGGCTCGTCCCCGGCCGGGACTAGCGCGGACAGGGCCGACCCAGGGCGCGACTAGCAACAGTAGTTCCGGGCGGGCGCGTCGTCCAACTCGGCGTGGGACATCTGCAGGTACGACACCCTGCCGTCCTTTGTTCCGCCGCCGGGGTCTCCCGCGGGTACACGACGACAAACCAAGCCGTCTCGGGACGCTAGGACAAGCGAACGCGGCAACTCCTGTGGCTACAGCAACTCGTGCTTCAGGCGAGGGCAAAGCCCCTGACTTGGCAGAACCTCTCTGACCAGGCAGAACCTCATTGGTCAGGCTGCGGTCCCGCCTACCTACCGCGGAACTCCGGTTACGCTGACGGAGTGAAGTCGGGACGGCTTGGGGGTATTGGTACAACCATGCAGTCTGCCGACGGGTACGACTACTGGGTCGACGATCCGGTCACGCTCCCCTTGCCCGTCGCCGATGGGCGTCCCGTCATACGGGGCCCGCGGGTCCAGATTCCTCCCCGGCATGCACCGGATCCCGGAACCCGGAACCCGGTCGCCCGCGTTTTCTCAGAGTTGCGCAACCCCGCTTATCGCGGCAGTTACGCCCTGGTCGCGAACACCGTGGGGACAAGCGGCATTGGCGCAATTTTCTGGGCGGTCGCGGCCCGCCTGTATGGTCCTGAAGCCCTGGGGCGCGCCGCAGCACTGATCTCCGCGCTGATGCTCGTGGCAACCCTCTCCCAGCTCAATCTGAGCAGTACGCTGATGCGGTTCCTGCCCCAGATGGGGGCCATGTCGGCAAGGCGTCTGATCATCTTCAGCTACCTGGCGAGTTCGCTTACTGCCGTTGCCGGGAGCGTGATATTCGTCACCATCCTGCCCAGACTCAACTCTGAGTGGCGCTTTATCGGCGATTCGGCCTTCCTTACCGTGCTCTTCGCCGTGTCTGTCGTCGTCTGGGAGGTATTTACCCTGCAGGATGCGGTGCTTGTAGGTCTCCAGCGTGCCGCTATCGTCCCAGTAGAAAATGTGATCTACTCGCTAGCGAAGCTGGGACTGCTGGTGTTCGCAGCAAAGCTACTGAGCTCGACGAATATCCTCTTCTCCTGGGTGACCCCGCTGATCTTTTTGATCCCGGTCATTAACTGGCTGATCTTCCGCTGCCTTAAGGACCGGCGCCCGCACGACTTGGTCCAGGGGCTGCGGGTCCGCCACCTCGCCCGCTTTGCCTCCGTCGACTATGCGGGCACGATCTGCGGTCAGGTCATGGCGAACTCCCTCCCCTTGCTGGTGATATCCGTCCTAGGGCCAGCAGCGGCTGGCAGCATCTACATCGCCAGCTTGATTACGTCCGGCGTGGCAACCGTGGGAACGAGTTTTTCCACGGGGCTGCTGGTCGAAGCTGCTGCGGCACCTGACCGGCTGCCGGAGCTCACCCGGGGCGCGCTCAAGAGAGCCGTTATTATCATGGGCCCGGCGACGATTGTGCTGGTCTTCGGAGCGCACCTCATCCTGAGGATTTACGGCGGCACTTACAGCACCCAAACAGCCGTGCTCTTCCAGCTGATGGCTCTGAGCCTTATCCCGCTTTGCATTGAGGCCATCGCTTTCTCGCTCGACCGTATCGCTGGAAAGCCCATTCGCGCGACGCTAAGTCAGCTCGCTATGGCGGTTCTCACGCTTGGCGGCAGCTGGCTCCTGTTCGGGCGGCTCGGGATCAACGCCGTGGGCGTCGCGTGGCTCGGAACCGATGTCTTCCTAGCAGTCGTGCGCCTCCCTACCGTCCTAGCCGCTCTCCGGCGGCGCCCGGGTGCGATAG
>JBAUAY010000810.1:0-17528 GCA_049676235.1 Streptosporangiaceae bacterium | reverse complement strand
GCGCAGGATTCCGCCATCGACCCGCAGGCTCCTGGCGTCTGGGTCATGCTGTACCGGTGGGAAGACGGCGCGCCCCTGGGTGGCGTCCAGGGGCCGCTGACCGGCAGCGGCGCGAAAACCTTCCCGTCCGCGCCGCCGTGCTGAGCGGACAGTTACCCGTCTGCTCCGCAAAGCGCCGAGGTCGCAGTGATCGCAGTGGGCGTGGCCGATGAGCACGCCGTCCAGGCAAAGCAGGCGGTCCGCCAGTGTCAGTGGGCGGCCGGCCCGCTGGGAATACCGCTGTCCCGGATCGCGCGGAGAACCTGGTCGGGAGTCTCCTGCTGCGGCGCGTGTCCGGTGTCGGTCAACAGCTGGAACTTCGCCATCGGAATGGCGCTCGCGTAGGCGCGGCCATAGTCGGGGTCAGCGATCCGGTCGCTATCGCCCCACAGCACGAGCGTCGGAATCTCGAGGTCGGCGAGGCGGCCGGCCAGGGTCGGGTCGCTCATCGATGCGCCGGCGTAGGCGGCGAGGGCGGCGCGGTTGCCCGCGGCGACGGCTTGCGCCTCGGGCGGCAATGTCGAGGGGTCGAACCGGAACGGCGCCGGGTCGTGGAACGTGCGGGTAAACACCTCGTCCATGGTCATGGCGAAGAAGTCCGCGACCGGGTGGCCCGGCACGTCCAGCCCGACCGCGTCGATGAGCACGATCTCGCTGACGAGCGGCGACTGCAGCAGCGCGATCTCGACGGTGATCCACCCTCCGATGGAGTTGCCGATTACTGTCACGTCTTCCAGGCCAAGATCCTCTAGCAGGCGGAGGTAGAGCGCGGCCAGCCGGGGAATGCCGGTCAACCCGTCCGGCCGCGGCGTTCCGTTGAAGCCTGGGTGAATCGGGACGAGAACGCGCACACCGTTGACGGCGGCGAACTGCTCTCCGAACGGCTGCACCGACTGCGGGCCCGCACCGCCGTGCAGCAGCAGGAACGGCTGGCCGGTGCCGACGTCGGTGACGGTGACCTCGACAGGCTTTTCCCCGGGTACTGCCACTTGATGGGTGGCGGTCGTCATCTGTTCTCCTCGTTCGAGTCGTCGCCCGGACCAAGTCACGCGAAGTCGGTGGCAGGTTCTGTGGCGTAGCGGCGCATTGCGTCGATCAGCGCGGTCTCGTTCAGGTCGTGACCGTCGGCGATCATCTGGCGGAGGTCACGGAAATACTGGACGTACAGGTCCGGGGTGAACGTGTTCAGCAGGACCGTCGTGCCGTCGGTCGGGTTGGCGAATGTGTGCGGCGCACCCGGCGGGAGCATGACCAGCGTCCCGGCTGGCGCGTCGTAGGACTCGGTGCCGACCGTGAAGCGGGCGAGTCCGGAGACCACGTAGAAGCCCTCGTCGTGGCGCGCGTGGCGATGCTGCGGCGGTCCGTCGGTGTGCGGCGCGAGGGTGATCTCGCCCATGCCGAGCCGGTGGTTCGTGGTCGACCCGTCCTCCAGGATCCGCATGCGGGTCGGGCCCAGCTGGATTGACTCGCCACCGTCCGGTCCGACTATCGACATGTTCGCCACGGCTCCTCCTCATTTACGAGAGTAGACTATCGCAAATATACACGCTGTACGGGTTTACGCGAGTCCTCTCTCATGAATCTCGATATCCTCCCTGTGGCCACCGCGAAGGAGAACCGCGTGTCTGAGAAGAAGACGGCCGCGACCGGGCGTGTCAGTCACGCCGCGCAGAAGTACCGCACCAGAGCGGCCCTGGTCGCCTCGTGCCGCACGTTCATCGCCTCGGGCGCCGACATCTCCATGCCCGCCGTCGCACAGGCCGCCGGCGTTTCCGAAGCAACCGCCTACCGTCATTTCGCCGACCTCGTCTCGCTCGTCAACGAGGCACTACGGGACCTGTGGCCCAGTCCTTCTGAGGCGCTCGCTCCCGTCGCGACCTCGCCCGACGCGGTCGAGCGCATCGACTTCGCCTGTGAGTTCCTGCTACGCCGGGTGTACAGCTACCAAGGCTCGGTACGGGCCCTCATCGGGGCGACCATCACCAAGCCCGCGTATGTCTCCACCCGCCCAGGCTTCCGCTTCGGGCTCATCGACCTCGCGCTTGACCCGGTGATCGACACCTCGACAGAGGCCGCCGCGCGGCGACTGGCGCAGCTCAAGGAAGACCTCGCAGCCGTGGTCAGCGCCGAGGCGCTGTTCTCGCTCATGGACCTATGTGGCCTCGGCCTGGATCGCGCCATCGACAGCCTCCGTCGCACGGCCCGAACGATCACCGAGGTCGCCGTCGACGAGATCGACGGAATCTCACAGCGTTAGCCGCACGCACGGATTGCTGACAACCTCTGGACATGACCAGCCAGTCCGGGCAGACGGACGGGGCTATTCGTCACCATCGTCGTGTCCTTGGTGTTCGAGCCGCTGGTGCGGATGCTAGCCGCCAGGCACAGGCCGGGATTGGTTACTTTGCCGGGCGCGGGTAGACGAGGTGACGAACACGCGCCTAGCCGTCAGGAGGATGTCGTCCATGCTCGGTCGCAGTGCTCTAGCCTCCGCTTCCGCCACCGCCGCGTCTCTCGCGGTCGTGGTACTCGCCGTGGCCGGATGCAAGGTCCAGGTCCCGAGCGCCGCCCAGGCCAGCGCCGGAACCACGGGCGCGGTCCAGGCCGGGACCTCGGGGGTGACACGGACTGGCTCGCTGGTCGTCGAGCCCGGCGCGGGCTTCTCCTCCGTCTACGACCTCATCAACGACGCCAAGCGCAGCATCGACGTGACCATGTACGAGTTCTCCGACACCACGGCAGAACACGACCTGGCGGCGGCCGCCAAGCGCGGCGTGCACGTCCACGTGATCCTGGACCGGCGGGAGCAAAGCGAGAACTCAGCCGCTTACTCGTACTTCGGCTCCCATGCCGTCAAGGTCACCTGGTCCTCTCCGAAGTACCGGTACACCCACCAGAAGACCCTGGTCGTCGACGGGTCCCAGGCCGTCATCATGACCGCCAACCTGACCAGCCAGTACTACACGACCTCCCGGGATTTCCTCGTGGTCGACACCAACCCGGCGGACATCGCCGCTATCACCGCGGTGTTCAACGCCGACTTCACCCATACAGCCGTCCGCCCCGGCGACGGGAGCGATCTGGCCTGGTCGCCGACCGACTCGGAGGGAAAACTGCTCGGCCTCATCAACGGCGCGACGAGCAGCCTGCACATCTACAGCGAGGAGATGGGCGACACGACGGTGGAGAATGCGCTCATCAGGGCGGCTAAGCGCGGCGTCGACGTGCAGGTCTGCGGGGAGAACGAGAGCGGCGAATACGACAGCGCGTACTCCAGGCTGGCCCGGGCCGGGATCCACATCAGCTACTACAACTCCCCCACCGGCTTCTATATCCACGGGAAGGTCATCGAGGCCGACTACGGCACGGCCCACGCGAAGGTATTCATCGGATCGGAGAACTTCTCCGACACCTCCCTCAACGACAACCGTGAGCTCGGGCTGATCATCTCCAGCCATGCCGTCATGTCCGCGATCGCCGGCACCTTCGCCTCGGACTTCCGGAACGGCCGGCATTGGTCGTAGCCGGAACGGCCGGGCTTCAGAAGTACTCCCCTTCGGTGATCACGACGCGCCCAGGCCGCTGCTCGGTGTCACCGCGCTCGGCTGGCCCAATCAGCTCGTCGAGATCGAAGCCGTCACCGTGGCCATCGGAACGGCTCACAAGGCGTAAGCGCAGCCATCCCAGTAGGCCTCGACCCGGGGGTGGCGCCGTCCCCGCATCTCGATCTCCAAGACATCCGGCATCCGGCCCGCAGGGGCGCGGAACCAGACCTCTAGCTCGGCCGAGTCTGCCGGGCTGAAGCCCGACATCCCGGGCGGCGGCGCCGTGGCCGCGTACATGAACGCCGGCGTTCCCCAGCAGCACGCCCACGGGCGGGCGACCCAGACCCAGAGCTTCCCGCCCTGTCCGCGAACGAAATCCCCCGCCTCAGCGCTCACGTCCACTCGCACCGCGTCCTCCAGGCTCAGCACGGCCAGCACCGGACCCTACTGGGACATAACCGGCGCTTATGGCCTGCACTTATCCTGCCACGCATCCGCCAGGCACGCCATCGACCGCGTTGGGCCACTGGGCGGGCCAGGCCGTTCAACCCTAGGCGGACCGATCTCAGCCAGCGTCGGTGCCCTGCGAGCCCGATACAGGCGGCCGGTGCCCGGACTGCCGGATGCCAAGAGCCGCACTGGGCAGCGGCCACTCCAGTCGCAGCATCCCACCTGCGGGCAGCCGAGCCCAGGCCGTGCTGAGCTGCCGGGTCCCGCTGATGGCCAGGGCGATGGTGCCGTCGTCGAGGCGCCCGAGCAAGTCGCTGACCCGTTGCCGGTACTCCGCGTCCGCGCCGGTGGCCGGCCCGGAGCCCGGCTGGAGGCGGGCTCGCACGCCGTCCGGGGTGTCCGGTCCCTCCTGCCACCGATTCAGCACCGCATTTGTCGCGGCCTTCGCGACGATGTGCCCGCGCCAGTACCTCGCCCCGAGATCGTCGAGCGGTACGTCGGTGACCAGCCGCGCCCGCCGGCCACGGCTCCGGGTGCGGGCCCGGTTCGCGGCGGAGAACCCGCCCTGGGCCAGCACTCCCCACAGCCCGTCCTCGATGCCGAACAGCGACTCCACGACCAGGTGCGGCAGGTCGTGGACCACGTGGACGGCAAGCTGCCGGGTCGAGCCGTCAGGCATGCTCATCCAGGTCCGGTCGAGAGCGGGGGTTTCGCCCTTGACCAGGGTGATCTCGGCCACGCCATCAGTCTGGCACCGACAGGGTGAAGGAATCCGGCGGCCTCGCCGGAATGGACCCGGACGGCGAGAGCACAGGTGCCCGATCCGGCACCGTGTCGGGGTAGATCAGGCCGGTGCCGGTGTTGAGCACCACGACCTCGTCCGACCCGGACAGCCAGCCGGACTCGCGCAGCTGCCGGACGGCGGTGACGCAGGCGGCGCCTTCCGGGCAGATGAAGCTGCCCTCCAGGCGCGCCACCAGGCGCTGGTCGGCGAGCAGGGCCTCGTCCGTCACGGCCACGGCCGTCCCGGCGGTGGCGTAGAGAGCTTCGAGGATGAGGAAATCACCCAGGGCCTTCGGCACCGTGATCCCGAACGCCACCGTGTTCGCGTCCGGCCATGGCTCGCTCGTTGCGGCGCCGGCCTGGAACGCCCGCACGATCGGCGCGCAGCCGGTCGACTGGACCGCGACCAGCCGCGGCAGGTCGCCGGACACCCAGCCGAGCTCGAGCAGTTCGCGCAGGGCCTTGTAGATGCCGATAATGCCCACGCCCCCGCCGGTGGGGTACACGATCACGCCGGGCAGCCGCCAGCCAAGCTGCTCGGCGATCTCCAGGCCCATCGTCTTCTTGCCCTCGATCCGGTACGGCTCCCTGAGCGTCGAGACGTCCTGATAGCCCGGCCGCCGTCCCACGGCGGCGGCGACCAGCCTTCCGGCCTCTCCGATCAGGCCGTCGACCAGGTACAGCTCGGCGCCGGCCGCCGCGCACTCGGCGCGCGTGATCGCCGGGGCGGCGACGGGCATGACGATCAGGCTCCGCAGCCCCGCCCGGGCCGCGTACACCGACCAGGCCGCACCGGCGTTGCCGTTGGTCGGCATGGCGATGGCGGACACCCCGAGCTCGGCGGCCCGGGAGACGCCCACGGCGGCGCCGCGCGCCTTGAACGTGCCGGTCGGGATCAGGCCCTCGTCCTTCATCAGCAAGCGGGGCACGCCGAGCTCCCGGCCCAGCCTCGGCAGGGTGAGCAGCGGCGTCATCCCCTCACCCAGGCTCACCACGTGACCGGCCGAGCGGACCGGCAGCAGCTCGTGGTAACGCCATAGGTCGGCCGGCCTGCCCGTGATGTCGCGCGGGGATACCTGAACCAGGCCCAGGTCGTAGCGGGCCAGCAGCGGGGACCCGCAGGAGCAGGTGCCTTGCACCTGGTCGGCGTCATGCTGGGCGCCGCAGCGCGGGCAGTCGAGGTGAGACAGGGCGGAGTACGGCACCGGGGCGGCCTAGGCCGGCACCCAGGTCGGCTTGCGCACCGCGCGCCCGGCCCGCAGGAACTCCCCCGGCTGGTTCGGTGTCGTCATGTCCGGGGCTGCCCGCCCTCGGCGAAGGCCAGCAGCTCGTCCCGGGACCAGGTCAGCTCCCCCGAACGCAGCTCGCCGAGGATCTCCGTCACCCATCTGGCCTCGGCGGCCAGGATGGCGCGCTGGTACTCGGTCTCCAGCATGGCGATCCTGGGCAGCCCGTGCCTGGCTTCCGCGGCCGCGTTCGCGTCCAGCGCGGTCATCGTCTCGGCCAGCCGCTGCGCACGCTTGTCCAGGACCTGCGCGAGCTCGGCGGGCTCCAGCATGAGCACGTGGGACAGGGCGGCCGGGAACTCGGGGTACTCCTGCCTCGGCTCGACGAGCATCTCTTCCAGCCAGCGCCGCGCGGTCTGGCGGCCGGCATCGGTGAGCTCGTACACCGTCCGTTCGGGATAGCGCGGGTCGCGCCCGGTCTCGCGCACCGCGATCAGGCCTGCGGCCAGCAGCCGCTCGATCGTCCGGTACAGGCCGGTGCGCTGTTCGACGTTGACGACCTGGTCTTTCCCCCACTGCTTGATCAGCCGCTGGATGCCATAGGGATGCAGCGGCTGATAGTGCAGCAGGGCCAGGACGGTCAGGCCGAGCGGCGAGCTACGGGGCGCGGGTCCGGGTGCGGCAGGCATGACCTGATACTACTCCTAAAGTTTCTAGTTGACATGCTACTAGTTGCTATGCAACTATTACGGCGAAGGCGGAACCACCACTACGGAAACGGAACATCCTGACATGAACACCACGATGACCACCGAAGCCAGGACCGTCGAGCGCCTGCACGCCGATCACGGCATCACCAAGCGCCTGGGGCTCTGGACCAGCGCAAGCCAGTTCGACGTCCGGGTCCGGTACGGCGTCCTGGTCCTCGACCTCCGCTCGCCGGAGATCGAGGGTGACGTCGAGATCCGCCTGGACCTGGACCGGTCCACGGTCAAGCTCCTGCTCGCCGAGCACGACCAGGTTGACCACACCGGCCTCGGCTGGACGGGCCGCGGCCGGGTCAAGGACGACCAGCGGACCGCCGGCCCGGCCGGACGCCGGATCCGCCTGGCCGGGCACGCCAGCAACAGCGAGATCCGGGTGCACCGCGGCGGAGTCGCCATCCTGTCGGCCATGTTCTCTCGCGCGTTCATCCAGGACGCACGTCAGGCCCGCAAGAACGGCGGCTACCCGACCGTGGACGACCCGACGCGAGCGGTCCGTTAACCCGGATGACCGGCCGCCGGCAGGCCGCGGGACCGCCGTGGGTCCGCGGTCATGACGTCAGCCTGGCCCGCCAGGTCCGCGCGTGACGCCACGAGGGATGATCAGGAGATGCTGGGAACCGTGACCGCGCTACGCCGGTATCCGGTCAAGTCGATGCTGGGCGAGAACCTGGACGCGAGCGACGTCAGCCTCCGCGGCCTGGCCCGGGACCGGCGTCTGGCGGTGGTCAGCCGGCGGACCGGAAAAGTCGCGAGCGCGAAGTACCCGCGGCTGTGGCGGGACCTGCTCACGCTGTCGGCCGAAGCCCTGGACGACGCGGCCCGGATCACGCTTCCCGACGGGAAGAGCGTCTGCAGCACCGACACGGACGTCGACGAGGTGCTGTCCGCGCTGCTGAACGAGCCCGTCACGCTGACCGCGACCCCGCCGCCCGGCGCGTCGCTGGACCGGGCCGTACCCGAGGCTGTGCTCCGCGACGGGATAAAAGCCCAGGTCCCGGCCGAGCTTATCGAGATCGGCGCGGGCGCCCCACCGGGCACCTTCGTGGACTTCGCGCCGCTCCACTTGCTCACCACCGCGACCCTGGACCGCATCGCCGAGCTCAGCCCTTACCGGCGGGCCCACCTGGAGCGCTACCGGCCCAACGTCGTCATCCGTACCGAAGCGGAGGGCTTCGCCGAGAACGACTGGCTCGGCCGGGACTTGCGCGTCGGCCATGACCTGGTCCTGCGCGTGATCGCCCGCACCCCGCGGTGCGCTGTGCCCACCCTGGCCCACGGCGACCTGCCCCGCGACGCCGAGGCCCTGCGGGTGCTGGCCCGGAACAACCGGGTCACGCCGCTGGCCGGGCTCGATCCTGAGCCGTGCGCCGGCGTCTACGCCGAGGTGCTGCACCCCGGCCGGATCCGCGTCGGCGACGCCGTCCGGGTCAGGGCGGCGTCTCGGGCTCCAGCGCGCTAGCCGCGGCCCGGCGGATCGTCCCCGCGCCGCCCATCCGGGCCCGCCGCCACGGCGCAACGCCCTCGATCTCGGTTTCCAGCGAGAAGCTCAGGAACGTCCTGATCACCACGATCAGCCCGAGCACGTAGACATTGGTGAGGGTGGGCGCGACCGCGACGGTGCGAATCAGGTCGGCGGCGACCAGGATCTCCAGTCCGAGCAGCAGGGTCCCGCCAAATGCCTGGCGCAGGACCAGGTAGGCCTGGGCCGACCACCCGTGCCGCCGGACAGCCACCAGCGCGAGCACGAAGGACCAGATCACGCCGACGAGTAGGATGGCGCCTCCTAGCGCCTCGAAGCCCTGGGCCACGTGATCCATCAGCTCATTGAACGTCGAAGCCGATGCTTCGGGGGCGGCTGCATCAAGGATCACGTGCACCTACCGACGGTAGTGCGGTGCCGCCGGGAGGACCTCACCCCGCAAAGGTGAAGTCCGGCGGCGTTAGCGGGCTTGGAGCGGTTACTGGCTGTGCAATTCGGCCCAGACGACTTTGCCGGGCCAGCCGGGGACGGTCTGCCAGCTCCAGCGGTCGCATTGCGTCGCGACCAGCATCAGGCCGCGCCCGCTCTCGTCGTCGGGACCAGGGTGCGCGGCGGCGGGTGCGCCCGGGATGCCGTCCCAGACCTCGATCAGGAGCCGGATGCGGTCGCTGGCCATCCGCAGGACCACGACCGGCATCTGCAGCCCGTCGTAACGGGGCCTGCCGTTCGGGGCCGTCGAGGCCCGGACGGCGTTGGTGACCAGTTCGCTGACGATGAGCTCGGCGGACTCGGCCAGGTCATCCAGGCCCCATTCGGCCAGCACGGCGCGGGCGTGCAGGCGGGCGCACGGCGTGGCGCCCGGCAGGGCTCCCAGCGGCAGGGAAGTCGACAACGGCCATGAAGCCGACATACCGGGCGGATCCGCGACGGCGTCCGGCCAGGTCACGACGCTGCCCTCGCCCATGGTCCGGGGTACCCCCTTTCTGATTCCAGTGTGCCTGCTGACTGTCTTGCGAGGTGAGAAAATCGTTGGTTACGTCGCTCTTACGATTCCCATAGGGGCGACATTCAGGCAAAACGACACGCCGATGGCCGGAGAATTCCCGGAGGGGACCTGTGGCGGCATCAGCTGCGGAAGCGGCGGTGCAGTTCGTGGACCTGCTCATCGAGGCCGGGCACCGGGCCCCGCACCTCCAGGCCGGGAGCGACTTGGCTGACCGCCAGCGCCCGCACCGGAGACGGAGGCACTCCCAGCTCGGCGTGCCACGCGGTCAGCTGCTCGGATGAGCTCACGTACACGATGCGGCCGAGCCCTACCCAGGCGTGCGCGGCCGAGCACATCGGGCAGTGCTCCCCCGAGGTGAACACGGTGGCGGCGGCCCGGTCTGCCGACGTCATGTTGGCCGCGGCCCAGCGGGCCAGCTCGAACTCCGGGTGGCGGGTCGCGTCGCTCATGGTGTTCTCGCGGTTGCGATCCTCCGCCAGCACCCGGCCGTCCGCCGCCACGAGGACCGAACCGAACGGGAAGTCCCCGGCGTCCACGGCCTCGGCCGCCAGTTCCACGCAGCGGCGCAGGTGCGGCAGGTCTTCCGGGGCGACGCCGCCCTGACCGCGGCCGGCCTTCTCGGTCTGTGCCACCTCAGCTCCGTTCGGGATCAATGTCGTGGGATTCTTGCTGGTTCCAGCGCTTGGCCACGGCCGCCAGCGCCAGCCACGCCGTCTCGGGATGCTCGGTCTCGCGGTGGTCGCCGTTGTACGGGTCGAGCACCACGGTGCCGGCGCCGAGCGAGCGCAGCTGGTCGAGGTCCGCGGCGATCTGGTCGATCGTGCCGTGACCGGCTAGGCGGTCGTCGTCGATGATGGGCTCCTGGGTCAGGCGCAGCGCGATGCGCGGCATCAGCGCGGGCTGCGCCCGCTGCTGCTCGGCGGCGCTGGCCGCCAGCCGGCCCGCCGCCTCGGCCAGCCAGCCGGGGGTAAATCGCAGCGGGTGCCAGGCGTCGCCCAACCGGACGGCCCGGCGCACCGCCGCGTCGCTGTTGCCGCCGATCCAGACCGGGATCTGCCCGCTCCGGTAGTCCGCGTCGTCCTGCCAGGCGGCGCGGATCGCGAGCAGGTGCTCGTCGGTCAGCCGGCCGCGCTCGCGGAACGGGACACCGAGCGCGTCGAACTCCTGCCTGAACCCGCCGACGCCGACACCGAGGACCAGGCGGCCGCCGCTGAGGTCATTGAGGTTGGCGGCCATCCTGGCGATCAGCAGGGGATGCCGGTAGGGCAGGACGATCACCGTGGTGCCGAGCCGGACCCGGCGGGTGATGCCGGCCAGCCAGGACAGCGTGGTGAACGGGTCATAGAACGGCGCCGGGTACTGCTGCGCGACGTCGGGCGTGACCGCGATGTGGTCGGACATCATCAGCAGGTCGAAGCCGAGGCCCTCCACCGTCAGCGCCCAGCGCCGCAGCACGTCCGGATTGGTGCCTGGACCGTAGTTCGGGACGTTCACGCCTAGTCGCACCGACTCAACCTATCGAGTGATCATGCTGTCGCCCGGATCGGGGCGGTATGCTTGAAGGCGTGAACAGTTACGGACGACAGGTGATGATGCCCCGCGCGCGGGGCCGCTGACGCGTCCGGACGTTTGGTATCCGAGGCCCTGCGACGGGGCCTCGATGTGTATATAGGCGCTCGGAGCCCCCTGATCTGAGGAGGCTGCGATGACCGCGCCGCATACCTACATCACCACCACGATTCCCTACGTGAACGCGCGCCCGCACATCGGGTTCGCGCTCGAGCTCGTCCAGGCCGACGTGCTGGCCCGCTATCGCCGCGGGTGCGGGGATGACGTCAGGTTCCAGGCCGGCACCGACGACAACTCGCTGAAGAACGTGCTCGCCGCCGAGGCGGCCGGGGTCGAGGTGCAGGAGTTCGTCGACCGCAACGCCGAGGCGTTCGTCGCGCTGGGCGACGCGCTGTCGCTGACCGTCGACGACGTCATCCGTACGAGCCGCGACCCCCGCCACCGGCCCGGCGTCGAGCGGTTCTGGCGGGCTTGTTCGGCGGACCTGTACCGCCGGCGGTACGAGGGTCTGTACTGCACCGGCTGCGAGCAGTTCTACCCGCCCGCCGAACTGCGCGACGGACGCTGCCCCGAGCACGAGACCGTGCCGCAGCAGGTCACCGAGGAGAACTGGTTCTTCCGCCTGTCCCGGTACGCCGAACCGCTGCGAGAGGCGATCACCACGGGGCGGCTGCGCATCGAGCCCGCCGGGCGCCGCCAGGAGGTGCTCGGGTTCATCGACGGCGGCCTGGAGGACTTCTCCGTGTCGCGGCCTGCGATGAGGGCCGGCGGCTGGGGCATCCCGGTGCCCGGCGACCCCAGCCAGGTGATCTACGTGTGGTTCGAAGCCCTGTGCAACTATGTGACCGCGCTCGGCTACGGTTCTGGGGACCAGGACGGCGAGGCCTACCGGCGGTGGTGGGCCGGCACCGGGAGCCGGGTTCACCTGATCGGCAAGGGCGTGCTGCGGTTCCACGCCGTGTACTGGCCGGCCATGCTGCTGTCCTCGGGCCAGCCGCTGCCCACCGGCATCTTCGTGCACGACTACCTGACCGCAGGGGGCCGGAAGATCAGCAAGTCCGCTGGTACCCCCTCGGCCGCATCGGAGCCGGCCGCGCTGGCCGCGCACTACGGCATTGATGCTGTCCGCTGGTGGCTGCTGCGTGAGGTGCCGCGGGTGGGCGACGCGGACTTCACCGTGGAGCGGCTGATCGCGCGCGCCGACGACGAGCTGGCTAATGGCTTCGGCAATCTGGTCAACCGGGTGGTATCCATGATCGGCCGCTACCGCGACGGCCGTGTTCCTGCCGGATCCGGGGTACCCGGCGGGGAAGAGCTTGAGGCGGCGTGCCGTCAAGCGGACGACGCGATCGGCACGGTGCTCGCGGATTTCGACTTCCGCCGGGCGACGGCTGCGGTCTGGGCCATCGCGGCCGAGGCGAACCGTTTCGTCAACCGGGTCCGCCCCTGGGAGCTGGCTAAGGCCGAACGGACTGGGGATCTCGCGGCCGGGGAGCGGCTCGACGCGGTGCTCGGCGTGCTGCTTGAGGCCTGTTCGGTGCTCGGCCGGGTGCTCACGCCGTTCCTGCCGGACGCGGCCGCGCGCATCACCCTTCAGTGCACGCCAGGCCGCGACGGACGGCTGCCGAGCCCTTCCCCGGTGTTCCGGCGGCTGTCGGTAGCGGAGTTCCTTAACCGGTGAGCTCGCGTTCCAGCGGAGTGCGGAAGCGGGGCGTGATCCTGATCTTGGGGTCTGCCCCGATCCACTCGCGGAGCCGCTGCGCTTCGGCGGCGATCGCCGCCGAAGCCTCGGCGCCGATGTCCTCGAGCAGCCGGACCGCGATCTCGCCGTCCTTGCGCTGCGCCCAGCCGCCGACAATCCGGCCGTCCCACCAGGCCGTGGGGCCGATGTTCCCTGACCGGTCGAACAGGGCCGCCGCGTGCTCGCCGACGTACCAGCCCCGTTCGCGCCAGCCCATCGGGGTGGGGTCAAGGGCGGGCAGCAACGCCGCCCACGGGCCCATGTCGCGCATCGGCGCGGGGCCAGGCTCGTCGGCGGCGAGCATGATGCCCGGCGCGCCGTCCAGGTTCACCTCGGTGACCTCTAGCTGGCCGAGTACCTGCTTGACCTGCCCGGCCGTCCAGCCCGTCCACCACTGCAGGTCAGAGACCAGCGCCGGACCGAACGCCAGCAGCCACCGACGGGCCAGCTCGGCCCGCGCGTCGGCCGCGGTCAGATCCGCCCGATCTCGGGCGACGGACCAGGCGAACTGGGTGGAGGTCCAGCCTCCGCGCGGGCGGCCACGCACGATCAGACCTTCGGCGGACAGCAGGGTGAGCAGCCTGTTCGTCAGGTTCACCGCGCCGCCGTAGGGATTGTCCGCGGCGGCCACGATCTGCGTGCGTAGCCGCGGCTCGTCTGCGGCCAGCTCCGCGCCGGTCGCGGAGCCGCGCGCGGCCAGCACGCGCACGGTGGCCTCCCCCACCTCCTTGAGCCAGGTCGCCGCGTCCGACGCGACGCCCGCTTCCCGCACGACCTGCGTGAGCCGCCTGCGCAGCCCTTCCGCGACCTGGTCGGTGCAGGCGGCCTGGATCACCGGCACCAGGTCAGCAGGCACCACGAACACCGTCCGGCGCATGCCGAGCATCCGCACCAGCGCGCGCTCGGTGTACAGCGCGTGCTCGATGGTCGCTATGTCGACAGAGCCGGTGCGGGCCCAGGCGGCCAGGTAGACCGACGCGGGATCGGTGCCGTGCAGCCCGATGATGTCCGCCACCGCGAGCGCCACCGTGGCGGCCTTTCCTGCCGGGGCCAGGTGGTGCCGGACCGCTAGCCGCGCCCGCCGCTCGGCCACGCTGACCGGCCGGATAACGCTTCCCATGGCGACGACCCTAGTACCGTCGGATCGTGACTAGCTTCCGCCACCCGGGCACCGTGCTGACCGACCGGTTCTTCGGGGTTCCGCTCGACCACCAGCGGCCGGACGGCGAGCAGATCGAGGTGTTCGCCCGGGAGGTCGTCGCCGCCGACAAGGCCGACGCGGACCTGCCCTGGCTGCTGTTCCTGCAGGGCGGCCCCGGGTTCGCGGCGCCGCGGCCCGAAGGCCGGGAATCCTGGCTGGACCGCGCGCTCAAGGACTACCGGGTGCTGCTGCTCGACCAGCGCGGCACCGGCCGGTCCTGCCCGGCGAACCGGCGGCCCCTGGCCCGGCTCGGCCCCGAGGCCCAGGCCGACTACCTGACGCACTTCCGTGCCGACAGCATCGTGCTCGACGCCGAACTGATCAGGCGGGAGCTGACCGACGAGCCGTGGAGCGTGCTCGGCCAGAGTTTCGGCGGCATGTGCACCGTCACCTACCTGTCGTTCGCGCCGCATGGCATTCGGGAGGCGTTCATCACCGGCGGGCTGCCCGGGCTCACCGTGACCGCCGACGACATCTACCGGCGCACCTACCGCACCGTGGCCGCCAAGAACGCCGCGCACTACGAGCGGTACCCGGATGACGTAGACCAGGCCCGGCGGGTGGCCGAATACCTGGCGACCCGCGACGTCCGGCTGCCGGACGGCGCGCCGCTTACCGTGGCGGCGTTCCAGTCGGCCGGAACCATGCTCGGGCAGAGCGGCGGCAGCCACGCGCTGCACTACCTGCTCGAAGACCCGTTCGCCGGCGACGAGCTTTCCGACGTCTTCCGGTACGCCATGATGAACGAGCTCACCTTCGCCACCGGGCCGCTGTACGCGCTACTGCACGAGGCGGCGTACGCCCAGGGGTTCGCGACCCGGTGGTCCGCCCAACGGATCAGGGCGGAGTTCGAGGAGTTCGGCCCCCGGTTTAGTGGGTCCGATCCCCTGTACTTCACCGGCGAGATGATCTACCCGTGGATGATCGACGCTGACCCGGTGCTGCGCCCGCTCCGCCAGGCCGCCGACATTCTGGCCGAACGAGATGACTGGCCGCCCCTGTACGACCCGACGCGGTTGGCGGCTAATGAGGTGCCGGTGGCCGCCGCCATCTATTACAACGACATGTACGTGGACCGCGAGCTTTCGATACAGACCGCTCAGGCCATCCGCGGCCTGCAGGCCTGGGTGACCAGCGAGTACGAGCACGATGGCCTGCGGGTCAGCAACGGGGCCGTGCTTGACCGCCTGATCGGCATGGTCCGCGGCAACATCTAAACGTTTTCTGTCGTGAGCGTCACCCCTTCGCCCGGGTGCAGGGAACCCCTAGGGTAGGGACCGTGCGCGGTATATCCGGCTTGTTCACCCGGGGGCACGTCATCCTTACGGTCGCGGCCGTGGTAGCCGCTGTGGCGGGCGGCGGGACCGCCCTCGCCCTCACCACCTCCGCCTCGTCGCACGTGGTATCCATGTCCACGGCCGGGCGGACCAGCGCCGCGCTCAAGGTCACCGCCGGGACGCCGGTCCTAAAGGTCAGCGTCGGCAAGCTCGGCGGCACCCTGCTGCGGGTCTCGACGCCGGACGATGCCCCGGTCCGGCCGGTCCTGGCCGGCTCCCGCCTGATCGTGCTCTCGCTGACCGGCGCCGCGGCGGCCCCCGGTCGGGGCTCCGGCTACGCGGTGAAGGTAGTGCTCAACTCGGCCGTCACGTGGAGCCTGGACCTGGCGGGCGGTACCCAGCGCACCGAGGCCGACCTGCGCGGCGGCAAGGTGGGCGGGATCGCCGTGACGGCGGGTTCCGACATCCTGGACGTGAGCCTGCCCAAGCCCGCCGGGACGTTGCCCTTCCTGCTCGCCGGCGGGGCGAGCCAGTTCCTGCTCAGCCTGCCCGGCGGCGTGCCGGCCCAGGTCACGGTGGGCGGCGGCGCATCCTTCGTGTCGGTCGACGACCAGAACCTGACCGGGGTCGCGGGTGGGACGGTGCTGACCCCGCCCGGGTGGGCCACCGCCACATCCCGGTTCGACATCGACGCTACCTCCGGGTTCTCGCGCCTGACGGTCAGCCGCTGGTATCCAGTCGGCTCCTAGCCCCGGAACCCGCCACGGACGGGATGGGGCCAGCGTGCTTGGATTGATCGGGAACCTGACTGAATCGTTCGACCCCGACGCCAGCGGAGGTAGTGCGTGGACATCGGAATCGGCCTGCCCAACACGGTGCCGGGTACCGAGGGCAGGAGGCTCATCGACTGGGCCAAGAACGCCGAAGCAGCCGGATTCAGCACGCTGGGCACGATCGGCCGGCTTGTGTACCCGAACTACGAGGAACTGATCGCCCTGTCCGCCGCCGCGGCGGTCACCGGCCGGATCCGGCTGACCACCAGCGTGCTGCTGGCGCCGCTCTACACCAACACCGCCCTGTTCGCCAAGCAGGCGGCCTCGCTCGACCGGCTCTCCGGCGGGCGCCTGGTGCTCGGCCTCGGACTCGGCGGGCGCGACGACGACTTCACCGCCAGCGCGCTGCCGGCCACGGGCAAGGGACGCCGCCTGGACCAGCAACTGGCCGAGATGAAGCGGATCTGGGCCGGCGAGCGATACGGCTACGCCGGCGCGATCGGGCCCGAGCCGGTGCGGCGCGGCGGTCCCGAGCTCATCCTCGGCGGCTCAGCCGAGGCCAGCTTCCGCCGGGTGGCCCTGCTCGGCGACGGCTGGATCATGGGCGGCGGCACGCCCGACATGTTCGCGCAAGCCGCGGCCGGCGTCGAGGCGGCCTGGCAGGAGGCGGGCCGCCCGGGGAAACCTCGCAAGCTCTCGCTCGCCTATTTCGCGCTCGGGTCCAACGCCCGCAACCAGGCGGACAACTATCTCCTGCAGTACTACAACTGGCTCGGCGACGTGGCCAGGCAGATCGCGGCGGGCGCCGCCGTCAGCGCCGAGATGGTCAAGGACTGCGCCGCCGCGTTCGCCTCAGCCGGCTGTGACGAGCTCATCTTCGTCCCGACCACCGCCGCGCCCGACCAGATCGGCTTGCTCGCCGACGCGGTCCTGTAAGGCCGGCGACGAGGTTCGGCAGCGAGACGCTCTCATCCCCACAGGGAGTCCGGGTAGCTGCGGCGTAGCTCGGGCGCGATATCTGCGGCGAACCACTCAAGTTGCTCGCGCGGCCAGCCGAACGGCAGCGATCCCACTAAGCCGCGCGCTTCCCGCGATGCCCGACGCGGCCAGAGGTATCGCCCGCGCGCGGCATGCGGCAAGCAGCCGGCCCGCGAGCGCGGCGGCCTGGTCGCGGATCTCCGGAATGGCGGTGGTCTCGTACAACTGCCCTCGCAGCGGCGGGCCGAGCGTGAAGATGCTGTCGCTCGGCGTGCCGGACACGTCCAGCAGGGCTCCCCCAGCGTCAGCCTCGATGCCGAGCCGGAGCGAGTCTGGCCTGGCCAGTCCGCTATCGAGCAGGCCGCGCAGCAGCGGGTCCGTGGTGGCGGTGACGTCCGCAGCGGGCCCAGTGGCGTTGATCAGCCAGCCCGCCGTCACCTCGGCTACCCGGGTGCCCTGCTCGATGCGGACGCATAGACCCGTCGGCTTGTCGCTGACCGCGATGACGCGGCCGTGTAGCACCGAGAGCCGGCCCGCGGACCGGAGCTGATCGATCCTCCGGGCGGTCGCGGGCGGCACACAGTGGCGGTGCACCTCCCAGTAGCGGGCGACGTGGCGGAGGAACAGGCGCTTATCCGGCGGCGACAGCCGCTGCCACAGCTCGGGGATGTGCGGCCGCAGGGTATCGACGAC
>JBAUAY010000809.1:0-4880 GCA_049676235.1 Streptosporangiaceae bacterium | reverse complement strand
GCGTCGGCCTCATCCTCGGCCTGATCATCCTGGCCCTGATCCCGGTCATGCCGTTCACCGAGCAGTTCGCCCGCGAATCCGTCCCCCAGGCCTACTGGTCCTCGCCGACCTTCAAGAAGATCAACCGCGTGCTCAGCGCCGGGTGGGGCCTGGCCATCTTCGCCGTGGGCGTCTCCCGCGTCCTGGCCGCGGCCATCAACGGGCACACCACCCGCCGCCTGCCCGAGATCCTGCTTGGCCTGGTCATCCCGGGCGCGATCGTCCTGTACATGCTCAAGTTCTCCAAGAGCTACCCCGACCGCGTCACCCACAACGAGCCAGCTGCCCCAGCGCGTGACCGTCGCGCAGACGCTGAAGGTCAGCAAGACCCAGCCGCGGCTGCGGACCAGCTTCCCTGAAGCAGGCCTCACCGGTGATTCATCCGATGAGAGGACGCGCGAGTTCCGTGAGTTCGGTGCCCTCCCCTCCGCGCCGAGGAGTACGCGAGGGCGGGGCCTCGGCCGCGGTCATGGCAGCGCCGCCCCGGGGCAGCGGCCCGGATCATGAGGTACCGCCACCTTCCAGTCCAGGTACCTCCCGGTGCCGGGATGATCGGAAGAGAGGAGCTGACCAGGGCTGCAGGCCCTCCGGGATGCGTACCGGGTAACGAAGGACCTAGACCGGGTGCGTGATCCCGATCCAGGTGGCGCACCAGGGCAGGATCGCCCTGGTGCGTTGCGGTCAGGGATGGACCGGGCCGCTGGGCCGCGGTCGAGGCGGATCGACTGCATGATCGCGAACGTCGTGGTCCTGGTGAAGATCTCGATGTCGGCACCGGCCAGCGGCAGGTCCGGCGGCCTCGGGTGAGCTGAGCTCGTGCAGGTCGTCGATGACCAGGACGAAGCGATCGCAGGACTCCTCGAGCTCGGACAGCACCTTGTCCACCATGGCGCTACCGCTCGAGCCGGGTGTCACCGGCGGCAGCTGCGCACCGCCTTCGCCGGTACCTGCCGCGGCCCGGACCGCGCCCAGCAGGGCGAGCCAGAAAAGCTGCATATCATGCTGGCCCGGCTGTAGAGCCAGGAAGGCGATACGGCAATCCTGACCCGGCCGGCCCGCCCACGCGCGCAACAGCGACGTCTTCCCGGCGCCGGCAGGCGCCGAGATAATCGTGACCGGCTTCTGGGCTGCCCGGTTAAAGGCGGCCATCAGGTCGTGACGATAAATGAGCCCAGGTTCTGCCCTGCCCGACGCGTGGCCTGAGCCCGCCGCGGCGGGCATGTCGGTCATCGCGCCCTCTCCTCATTGTCAGTCCGGCTGATAGAGCCGCGGTCGAGAGAGAAGTTCAGGCTATAGACTACCGGCCTGCGGAACATTATCCAGGTCACCGGCGCTCAAGCACAGCTGCAGGGCCAGGCAGGTCTTGCCGATCCTCCTGATACCGGTCACGGTGACAAGTCGCTTTCCCTCTTCAGGAAACAGCGACCGGATCTCGTCCAGCTCTCGTTCTCCAGGGATGCAGCGCCGTTCGGATCAGTTCATTGGCGCCACCGGGGCCGTACTACTGGGCGGTGTCGATGTGATCGACGCCGAGCTTCACCGCAGTTGCGACGACATCACCGGAATCTGGTGACAATCCAGCCGCCGATCGCCGCCTGCCAGACTCGCCTACACGGGTGCCTGACCAGCGGTAGTACCACCGTGTGGCCGATGGTCGTACGACGACGCGCCGGATCGAAGAACAGGCGCCCGGCCACCCGCCACGACGTGGGAAAAACCGTCAGCGAGACCAGCCCAGCAAGAAAACCCGCAGGCAGAAGGATTAAACAACAAGCTGAGCGCATGGGATCATATGTGTCTGCGGTTTGTAGGTATTCCTATGGCCAACCGGGCGGTCGCAACTCGCGGCGTTATGATCTGCGGCATGGCGACGGGCGATCACCTCACCGAGCTTCTCGCGGCTGCCGATGAGGAGTTGGCAGAGGCCGGTTTCCGCACTGGCGACTTCGCCCGGGTCCGGGAGCTGCTGGCTGAAGCGCTGGCCGAGGCCGAGCAAGCCGGTGACCTGGCGGGTCGGGCGCGTGCCCTCGATCTGCTCGGGATGGTGGCACACTACGACAACATCGCCGAGCTGATGAGCGGTCATCGCGTCTCAGCGCAAGAGATCGACGCCGAGGAACGCCTGTTCCGCCAGGCACTGGCAGTCTGGCATGCGGCAGGCCAGCCGACCGCGACCGCGCAGGCATTGTTCGGGCTCGGGTTGGTCTACCAGGTGCTGCATAGTGACTGGACGAGCGCCATGCCGTACTTCTGGCAGGCATTCGAGCTGGTTGATGCGAACGACGCCGACACCGACCTCTACCTGCGGTCGGAGGTACACAGGCACGTTGGCTTCTACTTCCTCGTCGCCGATGAGCAGCCCGCCGAGGCGGTCCGGCATTTGCAGCTCTCGCTAGACCTCCGCGAGCAACTCGGTGACGCGCGCCGCATCCCATCTGGACAGGTCGCGCTGGCGCAGGCGGAGCTAGCCGCCGGCCACCGCGACCGGGCGATCGAACTGCTGCGGGTCGCTGTCCTGCAGGCCAGGGAGGCCGGGCTGCTGGCTCAGCGGATCGAGGACGCCGAGCGCGCCTTGCGGGAGGCGGAAGCCGCCCCAGATACCGGCACTGAGGATCTTGACGCGAAATACGAGTCGGAGCGAGCGTGAGCCGAGCACGCCAAGGGCGCGGCCCTGGCCGGCCTGCGGTGCGCTTTGGACGGCAAGCTCAGCAGCGGTCTCTACGCGCAGGTCCGCGTCCCGGACCCGGCCGGAAACGCGCAGAAGGGCGTGCTGTGACCGCTCGCCGTAGCCCATCATCGGTTTTGCAGGAGGCCTGACGCTATGACTGAAGGCGTACAGCAGACGGGCAGTGATAAGACCGCTGTTCGCCCGTTTCACGTGAATGTTCCGGAAGCAGAGCTTACTGAATTGCGCCAGCGCATAAACGCGGCAAGATGGCCCGAGCGGGAAACGGTCACGGATGACTCGCAAGGCGTGCCCCTCGCGATGATCCAGGAACTCGCGCGCTACTGGGCGGCAGATTACGACTGGCGCACGTGCGGGGCGAAGCTGAACGCCCTGCCGCACTTCATGACCGAGATCGACGGGCTCGACATTCATTTCATTCATGTCCGCTCGGACCATGACGATGCCCTGCCGCTCATCGTCACGCACGGATGGCCCGGCTCGATCATCGAGCAGCTCAAGATCATCGACCCGCTCACCAATCCCACGGCACACGGCGCGAGCGCTTCGGACGCTTTCCACCTGGTGATCCCGTCGCTGCCCGGCTACGGCTTTTCCGGCAAGCCGGCCGCCACCGGCTGGGACCCGGCCCGCATCGCACGTGCCTGGGTCGTGCTGATGAAGCGCCTCGGCTACTCGCACTTCGTGTCGCAAGGCGGCGACTGGGGCGGGGCGGTCACGAATGTGATGGCGCAACAGGCACCTCCGGAACTGCTCGGCATTCACGTCAACTTCCCCGCCACGGTTCCGCCCGGCGTCGCCAAGGCGCTCCAGTCCGGCGACCCGCCGCCATCCGGCCTCTCCGCCGACGAACGACGCGCGTACGGTCAGCTGACCACCTTGTATACGAGGCGACGCGCCTACGCCAGCTTCATGGGGACGCGCCCGCAAACGCTGTACGGGGTGGCGGATTCACCGGTCGGCCTGGCAGCTTGGCTTCTTGACCACGGGGACGGCTGGGGCCAGCCGGCGGCGCCGGTCACCTCGGCCGTGCTCGGGCACACCAGCCACGGACATCCTGCAGGTGACCTCACACGAGACGATGTCTTGGACAACATCACGCTGTATTGGCTGACGAACACCGGGGTTTCTTCGGCCCGCCTGTACTGGGAAAATAAGCTCAGCCTTTACAACGCCGCTGACGTCTCCGTCCCGGCTGCCGTGAGCGTCTTTCCCGGCGAGAACTACCAGGCCCCGCGCAGCTGGGCCGAGCAGGCGTATCACAACCTCATCTATTACAACCAGCCCGACAAAGGCGGCCACTTCGCGGCCTGGGAACAGCCGCAACTCTTCTCAGAAGAGGTCCGCGCAGGCTTCAGGCCACTGCGCAAATAGTGGAGCCTGGAGTACGGCATAGGCCGCTGGCCGCGCCGCCGGTACGTTAGTGGCCATGGTCAGCGACCACCGGAGCCGGATTCGCATGCCCGCCGCGACACTCGGGGCCGGGGGACCGGTTATCTCCCGGATCGGGCTGGGGCTGGCCGCTTTGGGCCGCCCGGCGTACATCACAAGCGGCCGTGAGGAGGACCTGCCTGACCGCAGCGTTGCCGGCATGCGGACCCGGACCTTCTCGATGCTGGACGCTGCCTACGCGGCCGGGGTCAGGTACGTCGACGCGGCCCGTTCCTACGGCCGGGCGGAGGAATTCCTGGCCGGCTGGCTGGCCGAGCGCGGCCATGCGGACACGATCGTCGGTTCGAAGTGGGGATACCGCTATACCGGTGGCTGGCGACTCGACGCTCCTCAGCAGGAGGTCAAGGAACATTCGCTGGCCATGTTCACGACCCAGCTGGCGCAAAGCCGGGCCCTGCTCGGTGACCGGCTCACCTTGTATCAGGTGCATTCGCTGACTCTTGATTCCGGATTGTTTACCGACGCCGCGCTGCTGGCCGCGCTGTCCCGGTTGCGCGCCGAGGGTGTGATCATCGGGCTGAGCGCGAGCGGCCCGCATCAGGCAGAAACGATCCGCCGGGCGTTGTCCGTGACCGTTGACGGGCAGCAACTGTTCACGGCGACGGAGGTGACATGGAACCTCCTGGAGCCATCCGCGGGCCCCGCCGCGGCCGAAGCCGCCGCGGCCGGGTGGGGGATCCTGGTCAAGGAGGCGGTCGCCAAC
>JBAUAY010000808.1:0-4530 GCA_049676235.1 Streptosporangiaceae bacterium | reverse complement strand
GCCCGGACGCGGTAGGTCGGCGCCCCGCCCCGCTCCAACTCGAACGCGATCCGCCGCAACGCTCGCACCGCGTCATCCCATACCGCGTCATCCTGCACTGGGTCCACCTGCGCTTCATACCCCGCTGGCAGCGACTCGGTCGCAGGTGCGGCCAGAGTGCTGTGGTAGAGGTGCCGCAACAGGATTTTCGGGCCATCCTGAAGGTATGAGCCACCCGCACGCCCCCCGCCGCGATGCCGGGCCCGGCCATGAGCACGCCCATGACCACGAGCACCCGCACGTGCATGAGCATTCCGGATCGGGGCTAGTGACCTGGCTGCGGCATACGCTGCGCCCGCATTCGCATGAGGCGGCTGACCAGGTGGACGCCGTGATGGAAGCCAGCGCGGAGGGCATGCGGGTGCTGTGGATCTCGCTGGGCGTGCTGGGCCTGACCGCGCTGATCCAGGCGGTGGTGACCGTGCTGTCGGGGTCGGTCGGACTGCTCGGTGACACGCTGCATAATGCCGCTGACGCGCTGACTGCGGTGCCGCTGGGAGTCGCGTTCACCCTGGGGCGCCGGCCGCCGACCCGCCGGTATACCTACGGATACGGGCGGGCGGAGGACCTGGCCGGGGTGGTGATCGTGCTGACCATCGCGGCGTCCTCGGCCCTGGCCGCCTACGAGGCGGTTACCCGTCTGCTGCACCCGCGTCACGTGTCGGATCTCATCGCGGTCGCCGCGGCCGCGCTGGTCGGGTTCGCGGGCAATGAGCTGGTGGCGGGATACCGGATCCGTGTCGGCCGGAAGATCGGCTCGGCGGCCTTGCTCGCGGACGGGCTGCATGCCCGTACGGACGGGCTTACCTCGCTGGCGGTAATGCTGGGAGCGGGCGGGGTCGCACTGGGCTGGAATTGGGCTGACCCGGTGGTCGGGCTGCTCATCACCGTCGCGATCCTGGCCGTCTTGCGGCAGGCTGCCCGCGAGATCTACCGGCGGCTGATGGACGCGGTGGACCCGGCGCTGGTCGATCAGGCTGAGAACACCCTGCGTAGTACGCCCGGCGTGCTGGGGGTCGGGCAGGTCCGGCTGCGCTGGATCGGTCACCAGATCCGCGCCGAATGCGAGATCGTCGTCGCCCCGGATATCAGCGCCGTCCAGGCCCATCAGCTCACCGTCAGCGCCGAGCATGCCCTGCTGCACGCGATTCCCCGGCTGTCCGCCGCGCTCGTCCACGCCGACCCCGAAGCCCGCGGCCAGGACCCGCACCACGTCCTGGCCGACCACCGTCCGGAGCTGGCCAAACGCTCCGTCCAGCCCGGCTGATCGTCACAAGCTCAAGACACGTGAAAGGTGGGTCTGTCTAGCACCCGCCGAGACGGCCTATGGTCTAGACATGACCACGAATGACACGCTGCGAGTAACCGACTCACGGACCGGCCGCAGCTACGAACTCCCCATCGTCGACGGCGCTATCCGCGCGATTGACCTTCGGCAGATCAAGACCTCCGATGACGACTTCGGCCTGCTCTCCTACGACCCGGCATTCCAGAACACCGCTAGCTGTCGCAGCGCCATCACCTTCATCGACGGCGACAAGGGCATCCTGCGCTACCGGGGTTACCCGATCGAGGAGCTAGCGAGCCGCTCCTCCTTCCTGGACGTGGCCTGGTTGCTGCTGCGCGGCGAACTGCCGGACAAGGAAGAGTCTGCGGGGTGGGCCCACCAGATCTCCCACCACACCTACGTGCACGAGAACGTCAAGAAGTTCATCGACGGCTTCCACCACGACGCTCACCCGATGGGCATCCTGGTGAGCACCCTGGCCGCCCTGTCCACCTTCTATCCCGAGGCAGGCGCGATCCATGACCGCGCCAATCAGGATGAGCAGGTGGTGCGGCTCATCGCCAAGATGCCGACGCTCGCGGCCTTCGCCTACCGGCACGCCCGGGGGCTGCCCTACGCGTACCCCGACGACGACCTGTCCTACGCGGGCAACTTCCTGAACATGATGGCCAAGATGACCGAGCCCAAGTACGACCCGGACCCGGTGCTCGAGCACGCCATCGACGTGCTGCTTATCCTGCACGCCGACCACGAGCAGAACTGCTCCACTAACGCCATGCGGAGCGTGGCCAGCTCCCAGGTCGACCCGTACTCGGCGGCGGCCGCGGCCGCGGCGGCGCTCTACGGCCCGCTGCACGGCGGAGCAAACGAGCAGGTGCTGAAGATGCTCAGGGAGATCGGTTCGGTCGGCAACGTGCCCGCCTACATCGACCGGGTCAAGAACGGCGAGCTGCGCCTGATGGGATTCGGTCACCGGGTGTACAAGAACTTCGACCCGCGGGCGACGATCATCAAGGGCGTCGCCGACGAGGTGTTCGAGGTGACCGGCCGCAACCCGCTGCTCGACATCGCGCTGGAGCTCGAGCGGATCGCGCTCGAGGACGACTACTTCATCAGTCACAAGCTCTACCCGAACGTCGATTTCTACTCGGGCATCATCTACCAGGCGATGGGCTTCCCGGTGGCGATGTTCCCGGTGCTGTTCGCGATCGGCCGGATGCCCGGCTGGCTGGCTCAGTGGCAGGAAGGCTCCCAGGACCCGGAGCAGAAGATCGCCCGGCCCCGGCAGATCTACGTCGGTGAGATCCTGCGCCACCTGGACGGGGAGGACGACTGACCGCGTACCGCGCGCCCTGGCTGGACGCGGACCCTAGGTTCGGGGTGGCCAACCTGCCGTACGGCGTGTTCTCGGCCGGCGGAAGTCCTAGGGTCGGGGTCCGGATCGGTGACTCAGTTCTGGACCTCGCCCGGGCGCTGGACGCCGGGGTGTTCGGCGAGCCGTCGCTGAACGCCTTCATGGCGCAGGGACGGGCCAGGTGGAGCGAGGTCCGGGCCCGGATCACCGAACTGCTCACCGACGAGGCTACGGGGCGGCACCGCAGCCTCGTCGAGGCCGCGTTGCGCCCGCTGTCCGCGGTGCGGCTGCACCTGCCGTTCGCGCCGGGGGACTACGTGGACTTCTTCGGCAACGAGTACCACGCGGCCAACGCGGGGCGGCTGTTCCGGCCCGGCGGTGAGCCGCTCACGCCCAACTGGAAGTACCTGCCGATCGGCTACCACGGCCGCTCGGGCACCATCGTGCCCTCGGGCACGCCGGTTCCCCGCCCGCGCGGCCAGCGCCCGGGGAAGAACGGCCCGACGTTCGGGCCGTCCGGCCGACTCGATTTCGAGGCCGAGGTCGGCTTCGTGGTCGGCGTGGGCTCAGCCGGGCCGGTGCGCGTGAGCGATTTCGCGGAGCACGTGTTCGGTGTGTTCCTGCTCAACGACTGGTCCTCGCGCGACCTGCAGGCCTGGGAGTCCCGGCCGCTCGGCCCGTTCCTGGGCAAGTCGTTCGCCACGTCGATCTCGCCGTGGGTCGTGCCGCTCGACGCGCTGGAGCACGCCCGGGTCAGCCCGCCGCCGCGTGACCCGGAACCGCTGCCCTACCTGGCCGACACCGACAAGTGGGGCCTGGACCTGACGCTCGAGGTCCGGCTGAACGGGCAGCTGGTGTCGCGTCCGCCGTTCGCCGCCACGTACTGGACGGCCGCGCAGATGCTGGCCCACATGACCTCCAACGGCGCCTCGACACGCACCGGCGACCTGTTCGCCTCCGGTACGGTCAGCGGCCCGGACCGGGATCAGTGCGGCTGCCTGCTCGAGCTGAGCTGGGGCGGCGAAGAGCCGCTCGCGCTGGCCGACGGGTCGGTGCGCAGCTACCTCGAGGACGGCGACGAGGTCACGATCAGCGCCACGGCACCCGCCGCCGACGGCGGCCGGATCGGCTTCGGCGAGGTCGCCGGCCAGATCCTGCCGAGCCCGCCGCTGGACTAGCTTCCGTCCGGGCCGCCCGCCGCGATCCACTGCCGCAGCTTCTTGCGGTCGAGCTTGCCCACGCTGGTGAGCGGCACGGCGGGCACGATCGTGATCTCCCGCGGGTACTTGTTGGCGGCCAGGTGCTTCTTGGTGTGCTCGGTGAGCTCCTCGACGCTGACCTCCGCGCCCGGGCGCAGCGACACGAACGCGACGACTTCCTCGCCGAGCCGCTTGTCCGGCCGCCCCACCACCCCGGCCTGCGCCACCGCCGGGTGGGCCACCAGGACGTCCTCGACGTCACGCGGGAAGACATTGAAGCCGCCGCGCAGGATCAGGTCCTTCTTGCGGTCCACCACGTAGAGGTAGCCGTCGGCGTCCAGGTGCCCGATATCCCCGGTGTGCAGCCAGCCGTCGGCCAGCGCCGAGGAGTCCTCGGTGTGCCAGTAGCCGGTCATCACGCCGGGCGAGCGCACGCAGATCTCGCCGTCCTGGTCCGCCGGCAGCACCTGGCCCGCGTCGTCCTGAATGGTCAGCTCGACGCCCGGCACGGGCAGGCCGACGCTGCCGATCCGGCGGCCGTCCCTCGGATTCGCCGAGATGAACGTGGCCGCCTCGGTACACCCGTACCCCTCGTAGACGGTCGCGGTGGGCACCCGCGCCTCGAACTCGCGGCGGACCTCGTCGGCCAG